>DATLOP010000093.1:0-12086 GCA_035536255.1 Solirubrobacteraceae bacterium | reverse complement strand
CGGCCGTCGGCCAGCACGCCCTCGGGCGGGCAGTCCACGGTGACGACGGGCGCGGCGGGCGCCGCGGGGTCGCCGGAGATCGCCGGGACCGCGCCGGTCAGGCCCGCGGCCAGGCCGCCCATGGTCGCGGCGACCGTGGCGTGGGAGCGCAGCACGGCCCACGCGCTGGACGCGTAGCGGGGGTAGGGCGGGAGTCCCGCGCGCGGCGGTCCACCCGTGGGGCGGCGGTCGGACATATGGTGCGGAGGGCTGAACGGCAAGCCGCCTCCTTCTGGCGGCGCGATGACACCCGTTTCTTCGGCAGATCTCCCACCAAGCCTTTAGCCCGGGCTTGTGTGCTTGGGCGGGCGTGCCGATATTGCGCACGTTGAGCTCGACGACCGCACCATCCATCGCGCACGTTCTGCCCGCGTCGCCCCCCAGCCGCAAGACGGCCCTGCTCGGCGAGATCGTCGTCGAGCTCGGCCACGCCTCCCGCGAGCCGGTCGAGGACGCCGTCAAGGCCGCCCGCGAGGCGGGCCGGCCGCTCGGGGAGTTCCTCGTCGACTCCGGGGTGATCACCGCCGACCAGCTCGCGGAGGCGCTGGCCTTCCGCTTCGGCGTCGACCACGTGCACCTGTCCTCCTTCGCGGTGGACATGGCGGCGGCCAACCTCATCGCGCCAGACGTCGCCAAGCGTTTCGAGGCCGTTCCGGTCGGCTTCTACGGCGAGGGGACGATCGTCGTCGCCATGCGCGACCCGGCCAACGTGGTCGCGATCGACGACATCGCGATGCTCACCGGCTACTCCGTCCGGCCCGCGGTGGCCACCCGCCAGGACATCCAGGGCCTGATCGCCCGCCTGGACCGCTTCGGCGATGTCGAGGAGGAGCCCGACGAGACGCTCCAGCCCGTCGACGCGGTCGACCTGGCCGAGTCCGCCGGGGACGCGCCGGTGGTCAAGCTCGTCAACTCGATCATCGGGCAGGCGGTAGAGCTGGGGGCCTCGGACATCCACTTCGAGCCGTCCGAGGCGGGCCTCGACGTCCGCATGCGGGTGGACGGCGTGATGGCCGAGTCCACCGCGGTCCCGCCCAGGATGGCCGGCGCGGTCATCTCGCGCCTGAAGATCATGGCCAGCCTCGACATCTCAGAGCGCCGCCGCCCCCAGGACGGCCGCATCGGGATGAGCGTCGACCGCCGTCACGTGGACCTGCGCGCCGTCTCCCTGCCGCTGGTCAGCGGCGAGGCGATCGTCCTGCGCATCCTGGACCAGGAGTCGGTGCCGCTGAGCCTGGACGAGCTGGGCCTGCACCCGGCCGACCGGCCGCGCCTGGAGGGGGCGCTGGCGCACGCGCACGGCGCCGTGCTGGCCACCGGCCCGACCGGCGCCGGCAAGTCGACCACGCTGTACGCCGCCCTGATGGCGATCAAGACGCCGGACAAGACGATCGTCACGATCGAGGACCCGGTCGAGTACCGCCTCGACGGCATCAAGCAGGTGCAGGTCAACGAGAAGGTCGGCGTGACCTTCGCCTCCGGGCTGCGCTCGATGATGCGCGCCGACCCCGACACGATCATGGTCGGGGAGATGCGCGACGCCGAGAGCGCGAAGATCGCCATCGAAGCCGCCATCACCGGCCACCTGGTCCTCTCCACGCTGCACACCAACGACGCGCCCACGGCCATGACGCGGCTGTCGGAGATGGGCATCGAGCCCTACCTGGTCGCCTCGGCGATCAACGCCGTGGTCGCCCAGCGCCTGGCGCGGCGGCTGTGCGAGTCGTGCCGCGAGCGCCGGACCGTCCCCGCGGTGGCGCTGTCGGCCGACGCCACAGGCGACGTCGAGGTCTACGAGCCCAAGGGGTGCGCCCGCTGCGCCGGGACCGGCTACCGCGGGCGGGTCGGGCTCTTCGAGGTGATGCTGGTCTCCGACGAGGTGCGCCGCCTGGTGCTCGAGCGCGCGCCCGCGTCGTCCATCGCCAAGGTGGCTATCGCCGAGGGGATGCGCACCCTGCGCGAGGACGGCCTGTCCAAGGTGCAGGAGGGGCTGACCTCGCTGGCCGAGGTCACCCGCGTCACCGGCGGCTGAGCGCGAGCTCGGCGGCCTCCACGATCGACGTGCGGCCGCCGTGCAGGCGCTCGTACATCGCCACCACGGCCAGCTCCTCCGGCGTGGCGGAGCCCAGCCGCGCGACGACCTCGTGCGCGCTCAGCGCCGCGTAGCCGTCCCACGGCTCCTGGACGTGCACCTGGGCCCCCGCGCCGTCCTGGGCGCCGGCGTCGGCCACCTCGGCCACCAGCTCGGTCGGCGTCTCGACGGGCGGCTCGGGCTCGCCGGGCAGCGGCTCGGGCGGGGCGTCGAAGTCCACCGGCTCGATGGGCGCCACGGGCGCGGGCGGCGTCTCGGCGGCCGGGGGCGCGGCCGGGGCCTCCACGGCCTCCAGCAGCTCGTCGATCGCGGCGTCCAGCTCGCCGGCCAGGACGTCGGGGTCCGGCGCGGCGATCCCGATCGTCACGGTGTCGTCGTCGCGCAGCGCCGCCAGGGCCAGGCCGGCGCCGCCGGCCGGGAGCGGCAGGGGCCGGATCGCGCTCGGGGCGCGCCCGGCGAAGTCCAGGTCGCCCGGCGGGTCGGCCACCTCGCCCAGCGCGGCGCGCGCCAGCTCGTCGGCGTCGTGGGCGTCGCCGTCGTGGCCCAGGCGGACGAGGTCCTCGCGCAGGGCGCGGGTCACGGCCGAGGCCAGGACGTCGTCCAGGCGCGCGCCGGGGCTCTCGATCAGCGGCGCCAGGCGGTCGAGGTCCACGCGCAGCCACGTCACGTCCAGGCGCACGTCGGCGTCGTCGTAGGGTGTGTCGGGCCGCGACCACAGCACCGAGGTCACCGCGCCGGCCAGCCGCTCGCCGGCGGCCAGCGCGCCGCCCAGCGCGCGCTCGGGGTGGCGCACGGCGCCCGCCACGCGCCAGGGCAGGCCGACGGCCTGGATGACGACCTGCTCGACCAGGCCGGGACCGGAGCCCGAGCCCGTGGCCTCGAGGTCCTCGGGGTCGCCTTCCACGAGCAGGTGGAAGCCGCCGTCGGCCGGGTCCACCGCGATCCACGGCTCGTCGGGGCGCTGGGCGGCGAAGCGCGCGGCGGCGTCGCGCAGCGCCGGCTCGCCGCCGGGCGAGGGGAGCGTGAAGCGCCGGCCGGGCGTATCGGGGGGGACGGGGGCGGGGAAGGAGAGGGCGAAGGCGGCGGGCACTAGGCGTCGCGCGGCTCTTCCTCGTCGGCTTCGCCGTACACCGCGACGTCGGGCTCGGCCTCGTGGCTGCCGAGCTCCTCCAGGCGCGGGATGCCCTCGCCGGCGTCGTCGCCGTGGGTGGCGTTCTCGATCAGGTCCTGCTCGGCGAGCTCGAAGCCCTCGGCCTCGCCCTGGCCGGCCTCGCGCAGCGGGCGCATCGCCTCGTCGGCGTCCTCGGGTGTGCTGGGAGTGTCCATGTCTCGCACCTTTCCGGAGCGGGGCCGGGCTAAACGCGTCCGGCCTCGCGCGCCGCGCTCTCCGCGGCCTCCAGCTGCTCCTCGACGAGGTCCAGGCCGGCGTCCCAGAACCCCGGGTCGATGACGTCAACACCTACTACCTTCAGCAACTCCTCCGGCGGCTTGGAGCCGCCGGCCCCCAGCAGCTCCAGGTAGCGCGGGACGAAGGCCTCGCCCTCGTCGCGGTAGCGGCGGTAGACCGACAGCGCCAGGAGCTGGCCGTAGGCGTAGGCGTAGACGTAGCCGGGGGTGTTGACGAAGTGCGGGATGTAGGACCACCACGTCCGGTAGCCCGGCGTGACCTCGACGGCGTCGCCGAACATCTCCTCCTGGGTCTGCGTCCACAGCTCGCCGAAGCGCTCGACGGCCAGCTCGCCCTCCTCGCGCCGGGCGGTGTGCGCCACGTCCTCGAACCGGTGCATGGCGACCTGGCGGAACACGGTGGCGATCGACCCCTCGATGCTCTCGGCGAGCAGGGACAGCCGCGACTCGGGCGAGTCCGCCTGCTCGAGCAGGCGCCCGAAGACGATCGTCTCGCCGAACACCGACGCCGTCTCGGCCAGGGTGAGCGGGGTGTGCTGGTGCAGCAGCCCCTGGCGGGCGGCCAGGGCCGCGTGCACGCCGTGGCCCAGCTCGTGGGCCAGCGTCAGCACGTCGCGGCGCCGGCCGGTCCAGTTGAGCATCAGGTACGGGTGGACGCCGGGCACCGTGTAGGCGCAGAACGCGCCCCCGCGCTTGTGGGGGCGCACCGGCGCGTCGATCCAGGGCTCGTCGAAGAAGCGCCGCGCCGCGCCGCCCAGGTCGGCGCTGAAGGCGGCGTAGGACTCCAGGACCAGGTCGCGGCCCTCGGTCCACCGGGCCGTGGGCTCGGTGTCGCTGACCGCGGCCGAGCGGTCGTAGTCGGCCAGGCGGTCGAGGCCGAGCATCCGCGCCTTGAGGCGATACCAGCGCCGGGCCAGCTCGTAGCGGCCGCGGACCGCCTCCACGAGCGCGCGGACCGACTCGTCGGACGCCTCGTTGGCCAGGTTGCGCGAGGCCAGCCAGTGCGGGTAGCGGCGCAGCCGGTCGTCGACCGCCTTGTCGTGGAAGAGCGTGTTGAGGATGAAGCCGCGCGTGCGCAGCCCGGGCGCGAGCGCCTCGGTCACGCCCGCGGCGCTGGAGCGCCGGACGTCGCGGTCGGGCGAGGCCAGGCGGCTGAGGGCGACCTCGAGCGCGATCTCCTCGTCCTCGTCGGGCAGCGCGACGCGGATGGCCGACGCCTGCTCGGCGAACAGCCGCGCCCAGGCGCTGCGGCCGCTCACCGACTTCTCGGCCAGGACCTTCTCCTCGGGCTCGGAGAGCAGGTGGGGCCGGTAGCGGCGCTGCATGCGCAGGTGGTGACGGCAGAAGTCCAGGCCCTCGCCGGACAGCAGCTCGTCCGCGCGCTCCTCGGGCAGCGCGGCCCACTCCAGGTCGAAGAACAGCAGCTGCGTCTCGATCGCGGTCCCGCGCTCCTCGACGCGCTGCATCAGCGCGCCGCGGGCCGCGTCGGCCGTGTCGACGGCGAAGCTCAGCGCGGCGTAGGTGCCCGCCCGGGCCACCGCCTCCTGGATCGCGACGAGCTCCTCCATCGCCGCCCGCAGGCCGCCGGAGTCCAGCTCGGCCAGCCGGCCCGCGTGGGCCGCGGCGAAGCGCTGCGCCCGGTCCGCCGCGTCGTCGAGCAGCCGGTCCACGCCCGCGTCGCCCTGACCGGCGACGAGCGGCCCGAGGTCCCACGCGACCTGCTCGACCTCGGGGTCGGCGACGGTTTCGGCGCTGGAGGCGATGGCGGGAGCTTAGACAGCGGCCGGCGCGCGGTCGGGGCGCGGCGCGGCGCGCATGGCCAGGGCGGCGACGGCCAGGACGGCCAGCACGCCCGCGCCGGCCACGACGAACGCCGCCCGGGGGCCGGCCAGGGCGGCGACCGCCCCGCCGAGCAGGAAGCCCAGGCCCGGCATCGCCGCGCCGGCCGACTCGACGAGCCCGACCACGCGGGCCTGGAGGTCGGCGTCGGTCGCCTCCTGCACGGCGGTGACCAGCGCCACCCACTGGACGCCGTTGCCCGCCCCGCCGACCACGGCGAGCGCGCACGCGACGAGCAGCGTCCCGGCGGCGGCCATCCCCAGGTAGGCCAGGCCGACCAGGGCGGTCGAGGCGGCGATCACCCCCAGCTGGCGGCCGCGCAGCCCCGCGAAGACCAGGCTGCCGACGAAGATCCCGGAACCCCAGGCGGCCAGCAGCAGGCCGAAGCCGCGCTCGTCGGTCCCCAGCGACTCCTTCGCGTAGACGACCTCGATCGGCAGCACCGTGGCGAAGAAGACGAAGGCCGCGGCCTGGCCGGCCACGAGGGTTCGCAGGTAGGCGTCGCGCCACACGTACCCCACCCCGGCGCGCACGCGCTCCAGCAGCGGCTCGGGGTCGGGACGCGCCGAGGGGATGCCCCGCGCCAGCGTGAGCAGCGCGGCGATGAAGGCGAACGACGCCGCGTCGAGCAGCAGCGCCTCGCGGACTCCGAGCCCGGCCACGACGATGCCCCCCAGCGCGGGCCCGACCGCGGTCGCGCCGGCGAAGCCGACGTTCACGATCGCGTTGCCCTCCCGCAGCATCCCGTGGGGCTCGAGCGCCGTGGCGACCGCCGCCCGCGACAGGGCCCGGGCGGTGAGCAGCAGCACGCCGTCGGCCAGCGCCAGGACCAGCACGGCGGCGAGCGAGAAGCTGTCGGCCAGCAGCGCCAGCGCGATGAAGATCGCGCCCTCGACGAGGTAGATCGCCGGCAGCGCACGGTGCACGGCGACGCGGTCGATCCGCGCGGTGAGCAGCGGCGCCAGCAGCGCCGGGACGAGGTTGGCGGCCAGGAAGAGCCCCGTCAGGGCGAGCGCCGAATCCGTCTCGTTGAAGACGAGGACGGACAGCGCGACCAGCCCGAGCCAATCCCCGGTTTCGTTGATCGTGTACGAGGCGGCGAGCGGCTTGAACGACCGGACGCGGAGCGGTGCGAGCGCACGCGAGCTCACAGAACCTCAGGTTCTACGCAATCGATCGCACATTTCCTTTTCGTTGCAACTTTCAGAGCAATACGTGCAAAAGCTCCTCATCCCTGCCAACCTCGCCGCGTCTTGTGGATGGAACCGAGTTACGCAAAGGAGGGAACCATGGGGTACCGCGCTTCTGACAGTCGCCTCAAGAAGAACGTCAAGGGTCTCTAGGACCCCCGGCGAGAGAAGGCCCCGGTCCTGCCGGCCGGGGCCTTCTCTCTACCTGAAGGAGGATCGAACATGCAAGCCGAAACCGAGCAGACCGTCCTCGAGCGACTCCGTCAGGTCCGAGGAGTCACCTTCGAGTGGCGCGAGGGCAAGGAGCGCCACCAGTCCTATCCCGGCAAGAACCGCGAGATGGGCGTGATCGCGCAGGAGGTCCAGGCCGCGTTCCCCGATGCCGTCGTCGAGAACGACGAGGGCATCCTGATGGTCGACTACCCCGCGCTCGTCGCCGCGCTGATCGAGTCGGTCAAGGAGCTGGCCGACCGCGTCGAGGCACTCGAGTCGGGCAGCCGCGACATCTGACGTAAGCGATCCGTCGCGATGAGGAGGTTTCGACAGGTCCCTCCTCACAGTCGCTCCTCGCCCTGTCGATGACTTCCGGGCATGCACACGCGCAAGACCTGGGTTGTTGCCGCGGAATCGGCGCTGTGCGCTGGGGCGATCGTCGCCGCAGCGCTGCTGTCTCGCGCCGGGGACTGGAACCCGTGGCCGCTCCCGCTGCTGCTCCTCGCCCTGGCGATCGCGTCGGACCAGTTCGCGATCGAGACGCGGCGGATCCGGATCTCGGCGACGCACTTCTCGCTCGTCGTGGCGATGGTCCTGCTGGGGCCGGCCCCGGCCGTGGCCATCGGCCTCGCCTCGACCCTGGTCGACTCGCTGCGCTCGCGCCCGCCGCGCGAGTTCGCGGTGATCAACCTCGCCACCTACTCCGCCTACCCCCTGCTCGGCGCGGTCGCCTTCCACGGCGTGGAGGGATGGCTCGGTTTCCAGCCCGACGGCTCGGCGTTCCTGCTCCTGGTCTTCGGCGTCTACCTGGTCACCAACGTCCTGAACTTCCTCATGGTCGTGACGCCGGTCTGCGCGCTGGACGGAGTGGCCCTGTGGACGCGCACCAAGGCCATGTTCATCCCGCTCATCCCCGCCGAGATGGCGATCGGCCTCCTTGCGGTCGGCGTGGTCGCCGTCTACGAGTCCGTCGGGCTCAACGCGCTCGTGCTGTGCACGATCGTCGTGTTCACGTTCCAGTACCTCCTGCGCGAGCTGCTCACCTCGCAGACGCGGGCCGAGGCGCTGGAGGTGCGCGGGAAGCAGCTGGCCTCGCTGCAGCTCGGCGTCATCTCCGCGCTCATGCACACGCTGGACCTGCGGGACCGGATGACGGCGCGCCACTGCGCCGCCGTGGCGCGCTACTCGCGCGAGATCGCCAAGGAGCTGGGGCTCCCGGAGTCCGAGCAGGAGCTGGTCCACACAGCCGGGCTGCTGCACGACATCGGCAAGTTCGTGTTCCCCGACCACATCCTCAAGGCCGACGTGCCGCTCACCGAGCGCGACTGGCAGATCATCCGCTCGCACCCCTACCAGGGCGCGAAAATCGTGTCCCAGGTCGACGGCTACGGCCCGATCTCCGACATCGTGCTCGCCCACCACGAGCGCTGGGACGGCGGCGGCTACCCGCGCCGGCTGGCCGGCGAGGACATCCCCCTGCTGTCGCGCATCATCTCGGTCGCCGACACCTACGACGTCATGACCGCGCGCGACACCTACCGCGAGCCGGTCTCCTCGATGGAGGCCATGCGCGAGCTGCAGCGGGTGTCCGGCGCCCAGCTCGACCCGCAGGTGGTCGACGCCTTCATCTCGCTGCTCGCCCGCAACGACGTGGCCTTCCGCCACGGCGACAACGCGGACTTCGACGCCGAGCTGCGCCTCGAGGACCGCGTGCGCGAGTACGCGCAGGCCCCGCGGCTGACCGCCGAGCCCTAGGCCGGCGCGCGCGCGCCGGCCGCCTGCACGACGCGCCAGGGGGTGTCGTCGGCCCCGTCCAGCGCCATCGTCCAGCGCTCGGTGAACGCCGCCTCGGCGTCCCGGCTGCCCGACACGACCGCCGCCGTGTCGCGGTTCTCGACGTAGCGCCGGCCGTTGACGTCGACCTCCACGGTCATGGTCGCGGGCGACGCCGCCGCGTCCAGCGCCACGATCCGCAGCCGCTCGACCTTGGGCCCGCGTACGACCAGGCGCGTGCCCTGGCCGTTGGGATAGAGCAGCTCGCGCAGGGCCTCGGGGGAGGCGACCGCGGCGAGCTGGTCGTCCTCGCCGTCCACCGCCTCGGCCCAGCCGGCGACGGCGCGGCGAGCCGCGGCCTCCAGGACGTCGGGCGCGAAGCGCGGATCGGCCAGGGACAGGTCGTTGGCGGCGGCCTGGGCGTCCCCGTCGAAGTCCAGGTCGGCGATCTCGGCCGTCGAGACGCTCTCCGGCGGTGCCTCCGCGACCGCGCCCTCGACCAGCGACTGGTCGCGCAGGCGCTCGTCCTCGGACGGCGTGGTCACGAGCTTTGCGCCGAGCTGGTGGTCGCCCTCCGCGCGCTCCTCGATCGACACCAGCCGCCACCCGTCGCCGTGACGCCCGAGCGTCCAGTACTGGGCGACGGTCGCGATCTCCGACGTGGAGTCGCTGCGCTTTATGCGCTGGCCGTGGCGGTCGACCACGTAGTCGCGGACCGTGGCCTCGAGGCGCACGACGCAGCGGTCCTGCGCGTCGTCGGCGCGGTTGACGATGCCCACGTACTCGGCGTCGACCGACTTGACCTCGACGCGGTTGTGCCAGCCCTTGCGCTCGAAGTCGTCGAGACGGCGCTTCCACTCCTCCCACAGCTCGGACGGGATCATCGCCTCCAGCCTGGCGTGGTCACGCGCGTCCCAGGCCGCCTGAGCCTCGCGGAACAGGCGCTCGGCCTCGGCGACGACCGTGTCGTGAGCGAAGTACGCGTCGTCCTGCGCCGCCTCGGCCGACGCCGTCTTCACGCGCGCGACGCGGGCGCGGCGCCGGGCGCGGTACTTCGCGGCGCCCACCGCGCTGGAGAAGACCGTGAACAGCACGATGCCGCCGATGATCACGAACCAGACCCACCACGGGCCGTCCGCGGAGCCGCTGCCGCCGCCGCCGTAGCTGCCGCCGCCGCCGCTGTAGCCGCCGCCACCACCCCCGCCGCCGCCTCCGCTGTAGCCGGAGGAGCCGCCGCCGGCCAGCGCGAGCGCGGCGGGCGCGTGGACGAGGAACAGGGCGAGTGTGAGCGAGGCGATCCTTGCCATGGGGAGATTGAACCAGGCCGTGCAAGCGGGTAGGGATCAATTCGTGCCCGCCTTCGTCGTTCAGAAGCACGACGCCACCCGCCTGCACTACGACTTCCGCCTCGCGGTGGACGGCGTGCTGCGGTCGTGGGCCGTGCCCCGCGGCCCGTCGCTGGACCCCGCGCAGAAGCGCCTGACCGTCGAGGTGGAGGACCATCCGCTGTCGTGGGGCGACTTCGAGGGGCGCATCCGCGCCGGCTACGGGAAGGGGGCGGTGATCGTGTGGGACCGCGGCACGTGGTCGGAGCTGGGGGACGTCCCCCTGGCCGAGGGCCTGGACGCCGGCCACGCGACGTTCGAGCTGGACGGCGAGAAGCTGCGCGGGGGCTTCGCCCTGCGGCGGATGGAGCGGGGCGGCAAGCCGCAGTGGCTGCTGATCAAGAAGCGCGACGAGTTCGCGCGCGACGGCGACGTGACCGCGGAGCGGCCCGAGTCGGTCCTCAGCGGACGGACTTCTCCGCGCGCGCGACCACGTGGGTCGAGCGCGAGGTGGTGAGGGAGGCGCCGTGAGGGTCGGCCGGCGAGACGTCAAGGTCACGCACCCGGACAAGGTGCTGTTCCCGCGCGACGGGATCACCAAGGCCGACCTGGCGAGCTACTACGTCGCCATCGCCCCGGCCATGGTCCCCCACACCCGCCGGCGGCCCGTGGCCATGCACGTCTTTCCGGGCGGCATCGGCGGCCGCGGGCACTACGCCAAGAACGTCCGGGGGCACTTCCCCGACTGGATCCCGCGGGCCACGCTGGACAAGCGTGGCGGGACGATCACCCACGTGCTGGCCGACGACGCGGCGACGCTCGTCTACCTGGCCGGGCAGAACGTCGTCACCGTCCACGTGTGGCCGGCGCGCGCTCAGGCGCCGCGCGCGCCGGACCGCGTGATCTTCGACCTCGACCCGGGCGACGTCCCGTTCGCCGAGGTGCGCGCGGCCGCGCGCGAGGTGGGCGACGCCGTGCGCGACGCCGGCCTGGTCCCCTACGCGATGACCAGCGGCTCGCGCGGGATCCACGTCGTGGCGCCGATCAAGCCGGACCCGGAGTTCCCCGCCGTGTTCCGCTGGGCCAAGGGGCTGGGCGACGAGCTGGCGGCCCGGCACCCCGGCTGGCTGACGACCGAGTTCTACAAGGCCAAGCGCCGCGGCCCGATCTTCGTCGACACGCGGCGCAACGCCTACGCCCAGCACGCCGTGGCGCCGTACGCGGTGCGCCCGCGCGACGGCGCGCCGGTGGCCACGCCGCTGCGCTGGGAGGAGCTCGACGACCGGTCCCTGCGCTCCGACAAGTGGAGCATCCGCACGGTGGTGGACCGGGTGGACGCCGAGGGCGACCCGTGGAAGGGGATCGACCGCAGGCGGCGTAGTCTGCGGGCATGAACGAACGAATCGACATCGGCTCGATCCTCAGCCGCGTCTTCCAGTACTACCGCGAGCAGGCGGGGGTCCTGCTGCCCGCCGCGCTCATCGTCTTCCTTCCCATCGCGCTGATCTCCGGCGCCCTCGTCGCGGCCGGCGGCGGCGTGGCGGCGATCCTGGGCGTCCTCGTGGTCGCGGCGATCGGCAACGGCCTGTACCAGGCGACGGTCGTGGAGGCGGTCCGCGACATCCAGGACGGCCGGCGCGACCTCGACATCGGGGGGCTGTTCCGCTCGGCCTTCCAGGTCCTCGGGCCGGTGATCCTGGCCGCGATCATCCTCGGCATCGGCATCGGGATCGGCCTGATCCTGCTGATCGTCCCCGGGCTGATCCTGCTCACGATCTGGGCCGTGACGATCCCCGTCGTGGTCATCGAGCGCAAGTCGCCCATCCAGGCGCTGGGGCGCTCGCGCGAGCTCGTCAAGGGCTACGGCTGGCCGGTGTTCGGCGTCGTGGTCATCCTGGCCATCCTCCAGGAGGTGGCCCGGCGGATCCTGATCGCGATCTTCTCGTCGATCGGCGACTTCGTGGGCGGGGCCATCGGTTTGCTCATCGCCAACGTGATCTTCGCCCCGCTGGGCGCGATCGCCGCCACCGTGCTGTACCTGGCGCTGCGCCGGGACAAGGAGGGCACGGCGCCGTCCGCCGGCGCGGACCCGACCGCCCCGGCGGTGGGCGCGGGGGCGACTCCCGGCGGCGGGGCGATCGAGGGCGTGCCGGGCTCGACGGGCCCGCCCCCGCCCCCGCCCCCGCCGCCCCCGCCACCCCCAGCGCC
>DATLOP010000092.1:0-3129 GCA_035536255.1 Solirubrobacteraceae bacterium | reverse complement strand
GGCCTCGAGGGCCTTGCGTGCTGCCGCGTCGTACTTGAGCTCCTTGTGAGCCATGTTCAGTTTCTCCGTTACCTAGTTCTGGACCTTGGCAAGGACGTCGGACTCGCGCAGGACCAGGAGGTCCTCGCCGTCCACCACGATCTCCGTGCCGCCGTACTTCGAGTAGAGGATCTCGTCGCCCTCGGCGACGTCGAGCGGGATGCGCTTCTCGCCATCCTCGTCCCACTTGCCGTCTCCGACGGCGAGGACCTTCCCCTTCTGGGGCTTTTCCTTGGCGGTGTCGGGGAGGACGATGCCGCTGGCGGTCGTCGCCTCCTCCTCGAGCGCCTGGACGATCAGCCGATCGCCTAGGGGCTTGAGCTTCATCGATGCAACCTCCGGATAGGGCAGTTTGCGGATCGCCTGGCACTGTCCCGTCGTGAGTGCCAAGCTGCGACAAGAGTATAGGACGCGGCTTGGCACTCTCAAGTGGAGAGTGCCAGCGAGGCTTCGACGCCCTAGTTCTGGGCGCCGCCGATGCCGCGCAGCCGGTCGGTGACCTCGCTGGGGCGCTCGACGATCTGCGAGAAGCGCACGACGGTGACGGTGTCGTCCAGGTCGATCTTGCGACCGTAGATCTGCTCGAGGAAGTGGACCATCTCCTCGATCCGGCGGAATTCCGGGTTGTCGTGCTCGATGTCGCGGGGCGACAGGTCCTTGACCCGCTTGACCTCGACCTGGTCGATCACCGCCTCGAAGATGCGCTCGCGCGGCGAGTGCTGGTAGCCGACCGTGACCAGGACGAGCTGGTTCTTGCGGTACTTGTGCGACTTGTCGCCGAGCCGGATCGTCGCCGTCTTGCGGCCACGCTTGAGCTGGTCGGCGAAGATCTGCGAGTAGAAGTTGAGGACCTGCACCGGGCGCGGAGCCTATCGGTCCACGCGCAGCCGGGACAGGGCGCGCTCGACCATCTGGCGCTCGCCCTTGAAGGACAGCTCGCGCGCGGCGTCCTCCAGCGCCATCCAGCGCGCCTCCTCGATCTCGTGATCGTGGTCTTCGAGGCTCCCGCCGCGGTGGTCGAAGAGGTAGAAGGAGACCTTCTTGAACACGCGCCGGCCGTCGCGCTGGTACCAGTAGGTGACGTCGCCGAGCTTGTCCACGAGCTCGGCGTCCAGGCCGGTCTCCTCGCGCACCTCGCGGGCCGCCGCCCGCTCGAGCGACTCGCCGGGGTCGGGGTGGCCCTTGGGCAGGGCGAGGACCTTGCGCCCGGAGGGGCTGAGGCGGTGGGGGACGATCACCGCCACCTCGCCGTCCCTGACGACGACCCCGCCGGCGGAGAACTCGCGCTCCATCAGAAGACGTAACGCTGCAGGGCGGCGGGGTCGTGGACGGTGATCTTCCCGCGTCCCTGGGTGACGATCCCGGCGCGCTCCAGCACGGCCAGGAAGCGCGACGCCGACTCCCGCGAGGAGCCGGCGAGCTGGGCGATCTCGGCCTGGGTGATCGTGACCAGGACGTCGCCGTCGGGCGCCCCCTCGTCGTGGGCCCGCACGACCAGCTGGTGGACGACCTGGGCCACGCGGCTCTGGACGGTCTGGAACGACTGGCGGGCCAGGCGCTCGTTGGCCGCCCGCAGCCGCCGGCCCAGCGCGGTGACCAGCTTGGCCGACATCTCGGGGTGCTCCTTGAGCAGCCGGCGCATGTCGTTGCCCAGGATCGCCACCACCTCGACGTCGTCCACCGCCTCCACCGTGGCCGAGCGCTTCTCGTCGTCGAACATCGCCAGCTCGCCGAAGATGTCGCCCGGCCCGAAGGTGGCCAGCGTGATCGTGCGCCCGTCGGAGTGGCTGCGCACGGCGCGGGCGTGGCCCTTGGACACGACGTAGCACGTGTCGGAGTCGTCGCCCTCGCGGAACACCACGTGGCCGGGCTCGAAGCGCCGCGGGACGGCGACCTGCGCCACCTTCTCCAGGTCGCCGGCCTCCAGCGCCTCGAACACGGGGACGTGCGCGAGCAGGGCGACGGTGTCGGCCGCGGCCATCGGTCAGGAATACCACACGGGCCCTCCGCCGATCGCCCGACCTCCGCCTCGCCCGGTCGCCGAACGGAACTCCTAGCCCACTCGCGGGCGCGGGTCGGGCGATGGGGGCGGGCGTGGGGCGAATCGAGGATGCCGCGTGCCTCGCACTGTCCCCATGGCGACCTCGAACTCACCCACCGACGGCGGACGCGAGCTGGTGCTCGCGGTCATCGGCACGCACGCGGCGTCGCTGCTCGCGGTGGCCCGGCGCCACTCGCTGTGCGCGGACGACGCGTACGACGCCTACCAGCGGTCGCTGGAGATCTTCCTGCGCCGGGCGGACTCGGTGGACCCCGCGACGGCGCCCGCCTGGCTGCGCACCGTGGTCAAGCACGAGGCGATGGCGGTGCGCGCCTCGCGCCAGCGGATCGTCGGGCCGGTCGAGGTCGACATGGACCGCGCCGAGGCGCGCGAGGTGCTGCCGGCGGAGGAGCGCGTCGCGGCGGGCGAGCGCGACGCGCGCTCGGCCGAGGCGCTGGCCCGGCTCAAGCCGCAGGAGGTGCGGGCGCTCGTCCTCAAGGCGCGCGGCTACTCCTACCGCGAGATCGGCGAGATCACGGGCTGGACGTACACCAAGGTCAACCGCTGCCTGACCGAGGGCCGCCGGGCGTTCCTCGACCGGGTGGCCGACATCGAGGCCGGCCGGGAGTGCGAGCGCTGGGCGGGGACGCTCTCGGCCCTGGCCGACGGCGAGGCGTCGGCCGGCGACCTCGCGGCCGCCCGCCCCCACCTGCGCCACTGCCCGGCCTGCCGGGCCACGCTGGGCGAGTTTCGCCGCGCGCCCCACGCCGTCGCGGCCCTCGCCCCGGCCCCGGTCCTGCTCGGCGCCTCCGGCGAGGCCGTCGCGAGCCCGGTGGCGGGATCGGCGCCCGGGGACGACGGGCTCTCGGGGCTGCTGGCGCGGTTGCACGACGCCGTGGTGGGCGGGTGGCACGAGCGGGCCGCGCTCTCGGCCCACAAGGTCCAGGCCAGCCTCGAGGCGGCGTCGGCGGGAAAGCTGGCCGCCGTCGCGGCGTCGGCGACCGCGCTGGCGGGCGGCGGGGCGGCGGCGCTGACCGGTGCGGACGCCC
>DATLOP010000091.1:0-2055 GCA_035536255.1 Solirubrobacteraceae bacterium | reverse complement strand
GTCGAACGTGTAGCCGGGGTTCAGCTCGCCGGCGCGGCGGTCGGGAGGCCCGGGCCGCGCGGGGGCGGCGCGCTCGGCGGGGGAGGCCGAGCCGGCGGCCACGACGTCGACCGCCGCGTCGGGGCCCAGCTCGGCCGCGGCCGACGTCTGGAGCACGCGCGCGAAGCGGTCGGCCAGCCAGCGGACGTGGGCGTCGGGCGCGGCGACCGTCAGCGTGGAGCCGTCCAGGCCCACCGCCCGCAGCGGCGCGAACCACATCTGGTGCACCGACTCGGGGACCGCCGCGCGCAGGTGCTCCTGGATCGCGGGCCAGTGGCGGTCGAGTTCGGTGTCGGTCAATGCGCGTGCGCGGTCGGCCGGCTGCCCGTGGGGGCCAGCGCGTCGATCCTCTGGGATTGGGGGCCCGAGGGCCCCGGCGCGACGAACATAGCACCGGCCGCGCGAGGCGGGCGCGACGCCGCGGCGTGTCATCGCAAATCGCGCACGTTTCCGTTTTCCACACCGGGTGGGCGGGATGTGGGAAACGGGCCGCGTGTACTCTTGGACCGGTGAAGCGCACCTACCAGCCCAAGAAGCGCAAGCGCGCCCGGACGCACGGGTTCCGCGCCCGGATGGGCGCGCGCAGCGGGCGGGCGGTGCTCAAGCGCCGCCGCGCCAAGGGCCGCAAGCGCCTGTCGGTGTAGAGATGGTCGGTCCCGCGACCCCCACGACCGTCTGCACGGGTCTCGCGGCGCCGGATGGCCACGCCCCGGAGGGGTCCGTGGCTCTGCCACTGTCCCCCCCCGCGCCGCGGCCCCCGGCATCCGCGAGCCCCGCGCATCCGGCCGTGCGGGCCACGGCACCGACCATCTAGTGTCGGGGCGCCTGTCGCGCAGCGCCGACTTCGAGCGCGTCTATCGCAAGGGACGCTCGCAGGGCAACCGCCACCTCGTCGTGTACGCGTTCCCACGCGGCGACTCCTCCGATGGACCGCGACTTGGTGTATCGGTGTCGCGCAAGGTGGGGGGCGCCGTGCACCGCAACCGCGTCAAGCGTCTGCTGCGCGAGGCCTTCCGGGCCCGGACGGACGCCCTGCCCGCCGGCCACGACTTCGTGATCGTGGCGCGGCCCGAGGTCCGCGAGCTGGCCGAGCGCGAGGGACTCGACGGCGTGGGCCGCGCGCTGGACGAGCTGCTCGAGGCGGTGCGCCCATGAGGGTCGCCCGGGCCGTCGTCATGGCACCGATCCGGTTCTACCGGCGCTTCGTCTCGCCGGGCCTGCCCGCGCGCTGCAAGTACGAGCCCTCGTGCTCGAGCTACGCCCTACAGGCGGTGCAGCGGTACGGCATACTCCGCGGGCTCGTCCTCGCCGCCTGGCGGCTGTTGCGGTGCAACCCCTGGAGTCACGGCGGCCACGATCCCGTCGAGGACCAGCGGCTGTTCGCCCCGCACGGCGTCGCCAGGCCGACCTCCTAGCCGATGTACGTCGTCTTCGCCAACGTCCTGCAGCCCCTGATCGACCTCACGGAGGCGATCATGGTCTGGCTGTACGACAACGTGACCGGCGGGTCGTGGGGCTGGGCCATCGTCGGGCTGACCGTCGTCGTGCGCCTGGCCCTGCTGCCGCTGACCCTGCGCCAGTTCAAGTCGATGCAGGCGCTCCAGCGGCTCCAGCCCGAGATCAAGTCGCTGCAGGCGAAGTACAAGGAGGACAAGCAGCGGTTGAATCAGGAGATGATGAAGTTCTACCAGGAGAACAAGGTCAATCCCCTGGGCTCCTGCCTGCCGCTCGTGGCGCAGATGCCGATCTTCATCGCGCTCTTCTACATGCTGCAGGACGACCTCAAGCGCGAGATCTGCCCGCGGACCGTGGAGCGGGCGACGGCGGCGGGAACGAAGATCTCCGACGTCCACTGCGGCGACCCGGCGCAGTTCCTGATCATCCCCGACCTGACCGCCAAGGCGACCGGCGGCGTGCTGATCACGCTGATCCTGCTCTACATCGGGTCCCAGGTCTTCTCGTCGCTGCTGATGACGGTCAGCGCGGACAAGAACCAGCGGCGGATCATGCTCGCTC
>DATLOP010000090.1:0-6046 GCA_035536255.1 Solirubrobacteraceae bacterium | reverse complement strand
CGGGCCGGCGGCGTCACCGACGAGGTCGTCGGCGCCCTGCGGGCCCATCTCCTGGAGGCGACCCGGTCGGCCCTCATCCCGCCGGCATAGTCCCCCGGCCGGCCGTCCGCGGCCGCGGGAGCCGCCTCGTGATCGCGCTGGTCCGCGGCGAGGTCGCCGTGCGGCGCCCCGACCACGTCGTCGTGGAGTGCGGCGGGGTGGGCTACCGGCGCGCCGTCTCAGCCGAGACCCTGCGCCACGTCCCCGCGGCGGGCAAGCCGGTGACGCTGCACTCCCACCTGGTGGTCCGCGACGACCAGCTCGCGCTCTACGGCTTCGCCTCGGAGGAGGAGCGCGACCTGTTCCTGATGCTCCTGGGCGTCCAGGCCGTGGGGCCCAAGGTCGCGCTGGCCGTCCTGTCCGGCGGCCCGCCGCGCGAGCTGCTGTCCGCGCTGGCCGCCGGCGACGCCGCCCGCTTCCAGGCCGTGCCGGGCATCGGCAAGCGCACGGCCGAGCGGATCATCGTCGAGCTGCGCGAGAAGGTGGCCGACGCGCCCGCGGACGACATCACGATCACCCGCACCGACGACCCGCGGCTCCTGGCCCGCGACGGCCTGGTCGGCCTCGGCTTCAGCGTCCAGGAGGCCCAGGACCTGCTCGACCACGCCCCGGCCGACCTCTCCACCGAAGACCTCATCGCCCACGCCCTGAAGGCGGCACGCCCGTGACCGAGGCGCGCATCCAGACGCCCGACGCGCTGCCGGAGGACGACGTCGAGCGCAGCCTGCGCCCCCGGCGCCTGGACGAGTTCGTCGGCCAGGACGCGGTCAAGTCCCAGCTCGCGGTCTCCCTGGAGGCCGCCGCCGCGCGCGGCGAGGCGCTGGACCACGTGCTGCTGGCCGGCCCGCCCGGCCTGGGCAAGACCTCGCTGGCCCAGATCGTGGCCGCCGAGCTGGAGGTCCCGTTCGTGCAGACCGCCGGCCCGGCGCTGGAGCGCAAGGGCGACGTGGCGGCCTTCCTCACCGCGCTGGAGCCGCGCAGCGTGTTCTTCGTCGACGAGGTCCACCGCCTCCCGCGCGCGCTGGAGGAAACCTTCTACCCGGCCATGGAGGACCGGCGGCTGCCCATCACCGTCGGCCAGGGCGCGGGCGCGCGCGTGGTGACGCTGGAGCTGCCGCCGTTCACGCTGATCGGCGCCACCACCCGCGCCGGGCTGCTCACCACCCCGCTGCGCGACAGGTTCGGGATCCAGCACCGCCTCGAGCACTACGGGCCCGACGACCTGGCCGACATCGTCCGGCGCTCGGCGGAGATCCTGGGCGCCGACCTCGACGACGCCGGCGCCCGGGCCATCGCCCAGCGCTCGCGCGGCACGCCCCGCGTGGCCAACCGCCTGCTCAAGCGCGTGCGCGACTACGCCGAGGTGCGGGCCGGCTCGCGGATCAGCGCCGAGGTCGCAGACGCCGCCCTGGACCTGCTCGAGGTCGACTCGGCCGGTCTGGACCGCCTGGACCGCGAGATCCTGCGCGCGGTGTGCGAGAAGTTCGGCGGCGGGCCGGTGGGCCTGTCCACGCTGGCCGTGGCGGTGGGCGAGGAGGCGGACACGATCGAGGACGTCTACGAGCCCTACCTGCTCCAGAGCGGGCTGCTCCAGCGCACGCCGCGCGGGCGCGCGGCGACCCCGCGGGCGTGGGCGCACCTGGGCCTCGAGCCCCCGCGCGACGCGGCGCTGTTCTGAGCGCCGAGGCGGGCTTGGTCCGCGGAGCTATCCTGCGCTGCTCGCATGGCCCACCTGTTCATCTGTCCCAACTGCGGCAACCGCTCGACCGCGACCGATCGCACCGCCGGGTTTCGCACCCAGGCCAAGGCGTGCAGCAAGTGCGGCTTCGGGTTCCTCTTCGAGCTGCTGGACGACTACTACCCGGCGCCCAACGCCGCCTTCTTCGTGTGTGACCAGCAGGGCCGGATCATCGGCCTGGGCCGCGGGTCCACCGAGCTGACCGGGCTGACCGAGGAGCGTGTGATCGGTCGTCCGGTGAACGACGTCCTGGGCCTGCGCTTCGAGAGCGGCGACGACCACGTGGCCACGGCGCTGGAGTGGGGCGTGCGCGTCCTGAACAAGCCCGTCGAGGTCAACGCCGAGGGCGATCTGCCGGCCAAGGCGATGGCCGACCTCTTTCCCGGCTACGACGACGACGGCGGCCTGCTCGTCGTGCTGACGCCGAAGGGCTAGCCGCCCCCCGGCTACTCTTGCGCGAGCATGTCCGACCGGCGGCGCAACGGCTTCATCCTGCTCCTCGTGGCGGGGCTCCTGCTGGCCTCGTTCTCGGTCATCGCGACCAAGCCGACGCGGCTGGGCCTCGACCTCAAGGGCGGGGTCGAGCTCGTCTACCAGGCCAAGCCCACCCCGGCCCAGCCCGAGGTGACCCCCGAGGCCCTGGACCGCGCGATCGACATCATGCGCGAGCGCGTCGACCAGCTCGGCGTCGCCGAGCCCGAGATCCAGCGCTCGGGCCGCGACCAGATCGCTGTCGGCCTGCCCGACGTCAAGAACGCCGAGCGCGCGCAGCGCCAGGTCGGCCGGGTCGCCCAGCTCTTCTTCTACGACTGGGAGGCCAACGTCCTCGGGCCCGACCTGAAGCCCGACCCGTCCAACCCCTCGGTCACCGGCGGCCAGTCGGCCGGTCAGTCGGGCGGGCTGTCCCTCTACGACGCGGCCAAGCGCGCGTCCGAGCGGCCCGCGCAGCGCGACGGCGACAACACCAACAACGACGTCTACTACCTGTTCGGCCCGGCCCCGCGGCACCGGCTCATCGCCGGCCCGGAGGAGAGCGAGGCCGACCTGCTCTCCGAGCTCCCCGGCCGCAAGCGCCCGCCGCGGTCGGAGATCCTCGAGGTCAAGACCGGCACGGTCGTCGTCAAGGCCGAGCGGCCCGACAACGCGCCCAAGGGGACGCCCGACACCTACTACGTCCTCAACGACGACCCGGCGCTCTCGGGCACCGACATCAAGAACCCCGAGCAGAACACCGACCAGAGCACGGGCGGCGCCGGCGGTCCCATCGTCACCTTCGAGTTCACGGACTCGGGGCGCAAGAAGTGGCACGACGTCACGCGCGAGATCGCCCAGCGCGGCCTGTCCCTCCAGGTCCCGGGCCAGCCCGCCCAGGCCTCCTTCCAGCACTTCGCGGCGGTCCTCGACCAGGACCTCATCACGGTCCCGTTCATCTCGTTCACCGACAACCCGGACGGGATCGACGGGCGCAACGGGTCCCAGATCGAGGGCGGGTTCACGATCCGCACCGCGCAGGACCTGGCCCAGCTGCTCAAGACCGGCGCGCTGCCGCTCAAGCTCGAGCTGATCTCGACCTCGCAGGTCTCGGCGTCGCTGGGGCGCGAGGCGCTGGACCAGGCGACCCTGGCCGGCGGGCTCGGCCTGATCCTCGTCGTCATCTTCCTGCTGGGCTTCTACCGCGTGGCCGGCCTGGTCGCGGTGACCGCCCTGGGCGTCTACGCCGCGTACTTCTACGCGCTGATCAAGCTGATCCCGATCACGATGACCCTGCCCGGCATCGCCGGCCTGATCCTCACCATCGGGGTCGCGGCCGACGCGAACATCGTGATCTTCGAGCGGGTGAAGGAGGAGATACGCGCGGGCTCGTCGATCCCGCGCGCGATCAAGGCGGGCTACAAGAAGGGCCTCACGGCGATCATCGACGCCAACGTCGTGACGCTGATGACGGCGTTCATCCTGTTCATCCTGGCCACGGCGGGCGTGAAGGGCTTCGCGTTCACCCTGGGGGTGGGCACGATCGTGTCGCTGTTCACCGCGGTCCTGGCCACCCAGGCGATCTTCGCCACGCTGGGGCGGTCCAAGCTGCTGACGTCGGCGGGCGCGATGGGGGCGGGCGAGCAGAAGCACCGCTTCCGCTACGACTTCATGGGCAAGTCGAAGTGGTTCTTCTCGATGTCGGGCTTGATCCTGCTCGTGGGCGCGCTGTCGATCGGCGCCAAGGGCCTGCCCTTCGGGATCGACTTCGAGTCGGGCACGCGGATCACCACCGCGCTGGAGCGCCCGGCGTCCGAGGACGAGGTGCGCTCGGTGCTGTCGGGGGCGGGCTACGGCGACGCGAAGATCCAGCGCGTCGAGAACCCCGAGCTGGGCCGGACCGTCTACCAGATCTCCACGTCCACGCTGCAGCCGGCCAAGGTGCAGGACGTGCGCCGGGCGCTGGACGAGCGCTTCGGGGTGGGCGACAACTTCTCCAACCAGTCGATCGGGCCGACCTTCGGGGAGACCGTGGCCAGATCGGCGGTGATCGCGATCATCGCCTCGCTGCTGGTCATCTCGATCTACGTGGGGCTGCGCTTCGAGGCGAAGTACGCCGTTCCGGTGCTGATCGCGCTGATGCACGACCTCCTGATCACCGCGGGCGTGTACTCGCTCGCCGGAAGGGAGGTGACGAGCGCGACGGTGGCCGCGCTGCTGACCATCCTGGGGTACTCGCTGTACGACTGCATCATCGTGTTCGACCGGATCCGCGAGAACGTGCCGCGGATGCCGCGGGCCGCCTTCTCCCAGATCGTCAACCGCTCGATGTCCGAGGTGCTGCTGCGGTCGCTCATCACCGGCATGAGCGCGCTGGTGCTGGTCATCTGCCTGCTGATCTTCGGCGGCGAGACGCTGCGCGACTTCGCCTTCGCACTGATGGTGGGGATCGTCTCCGGCGCCTACTCGTCGATCTTCATCGCCTCGCCGGTGCTCACGCACTGGAAGGAGCGCGAGCGGGTGTACCGCCAGCGCTCCGAGCGCATCCGCGACGAGAGCGGAGGCCTGGTGCCGGCCTACGCGGTCGCCACGGTCGGCGGTCAGCCCACCGACCCCGAGCTGGTCGCCGCCCAGGCCGGGGTCGCGCCCGAGCCGCGCCGGCGCCGCCGGCGGGCGTCGGCGCTGACGCCCGACCAGCCCGACGAGGTCTCGGCCGAGGAGTTCGAGGAGATGAAGGCCAACCTCGGGCTGGACGACGGCGACGGCGACGGGCAGCCGGAGCCGCCGCCCGCCCCCGCCGCGCCCGTCTCGCGCACCTCGTCCACCGGCGCCGCGCGCCCGCCCAAGAAGGACAAGCCCAAGCGCCCCCGCAACCGCCGCCACGGGAGGAACCGCTAGTGGGAGTCCTCGCCTGGGCCATGATGGGCCTCGCCATCTGGCACTTCACGATCTTCCTGCCCGACCGCTTCTGGGGCGGGATCGTCGGCGCGTTCGTCGGCGCGCTGGTCGGCGCGATCGTCGTCGGCCTGCTGATCAGCGGCCTGAGCGTGCCCGGGCGCGACGACACCGACGTCGTGACCGTGCTCTACGCCGTCCCGGGCACCCTGCTCGGCCTGGCCGCCGTGTACTTCGAGGGCATCCGGCGGGAGAACGCCGCGGGCTGACGGCCGGCGCCCAGCCCAGCGACGCGGTCCGGCAAAAGAATTTGCAAAAGGGCTAAAGGTCGCCGGGCGGTTTGCCGATAGAGGACAGGCATACCTCCTTCTACGCGAGAGCCCGGATTCGTCCGGGCTCTCCTGTTTAACGGCGGGGGGCGGTTCTGTCGGGCGTGCGGCCTACGGTGCCGGTGTGCCGTCGATACGTCCCGAATGCCGCCTGGAGATCGCGCCCGCACCGGTGGGCGAGGTGCTGGCGCTGCGGGAGGCGCTGGGCGTCTCGGACGCGGTCGCGCAGGTGCTTGTCCGCCGGGGCATGGGCGAGCCCGGCGTCGCCGCGGCGTTCCTGGCCGCGGACGAGGTCCATCCGCCGGAGGCCTTCGCGGGGATCGGGGACGCCGTCGACCTCATCCTGGGCCACGTGCGCCGGGGCTCGCGGATCGTCGTCCACGGCGACTACGACGTCGACGGCGTGACCTCGACCGCGGTCCTGGTGCGCTCGCTGCGGCGGCTGGGCGCGGATCCCGGGTGGTTCCTGCCCAGCCGCCTGGAGGACGGCTACGGGCTGGCGCGGACCACCGTCGAGCGCTTCGCGCGCGAGGGGGTCGGCCTGCTGGTCACCGTCGACTGCGCGATCACCGCC
>DATLOP010000089.1:0-10019 GCA_035536255.1 Solirubrobacteraceae bacterium | reverse complement strand
CGCCCGTGCCCGACCTGGCCCGCCGCGCCCGCGCCGGCCGCGGGCGACGGGGGAGGGGGCTGGCGATCGCCGCCGACATCGCCGCCCGTCACGGCGGGCGCCTCAGCTCCGCCCCCTCGCCCCGCGGCGCCCGCCTCGCCCTCGAGCTGCCCCGCGCCGACGGCGAGACGCCGTGAGGCGGCGCGGGCGAAGACGAGCCGCGGTGGGGTCGTGAGCCGGCCCGGGCGGAGACGAGCCGCGGTGGGGCCGTGAGCCGGCGGCGGCGGGGGTTCCTGCTGCTGGGTCTGGCGCTGGTGCTCGGCGGGCTCGCCGCGGCCGACGTGTCACGGCGCGAGGCGGCGCTGGAGCGCCGGCTGGGGCCCGCCGTGCCGGTCGTGGTGGCGCGCGGGGCGATCGAGGCGGGGACGCGACTGGAGCCGGCGCACCTGGGCGTCCGGCGAGTGCCGGCGCGGTTCGCGCCCGCGGCCGCCTTCACGGCCGCGCGGGAGCTCGTGGGCCTACGGGCGGCCGTGGCCATCGCGCCCGGCGACGACCTCTCGCCCGGCGAGGTCGGCGGCGGCGACTCGGGCGGGCCGGTCCTGCGCCGCGGCGAGCGCGTCGCCGACGTGGTCGCCGTCGGGTCGCCCGACGCCGTCGCGCCCGGCAGCCGCGTCGACGTCGTGGTGACCCGGGAGGGCGAGGCGGGCGGCCCCGGCCGCACCGAGCTGGCGCTGGAGGACGTGGAGGTGCTGGCGTCGGCGCCGGCGTCCGAGGAGGCGTCCGGCGGCGACCGGGGCGGGCCGCCCGGCGCGGCGCGCGTCGCCGCCAGCCTGCGCGTCACCGTCCGCCAGGCCGTCTTCCTGGCCGCCGCCCAGAGCTTCGCCCGCGAGGTCCGGCTGCTGCCGCGGGCCCCCGGCGACCGCGAGCGCCAGCCCGGCGACGTCGAGGTGGGGCAGGGACTGGGCTGACCGCCGCCCGCGGCGCCTCCCCGGGTGTCGAGCCCTGACGCTCGGCGCTCAAGGTTTTCCCGAGGACGCCCGATGTGCGTCTCGAGGCTAAATGACCCGTCGCGTTCTCCTCTCCGTCTGCGCCCTCGTGGGCGCGCTCCTGCTCCTGCCGGCCACGGCCCTCGCCGCGCGCCCCAAGGCGCCCGTCGTCACGTCGATCGCGCCCAAGAAGCTCGGCGTCGGCGACGTGCTGACGATCCGCGGCCGACACTTCGTCGCCGGCCGGTTCAAGAACACCGTCGTGTTCCAGCGCGCCCGCTCGCGCGCCGTGTTCCTGCGCGCCGACCGCGCCACCACGACGAAGATCCGGATCAGGATCACCAGCAAGCTCCAGCCCTTCCTGGCGCAGCGCGCCGGCCAGCCGGAGCACACGCGCTTCAAGATCCGCGTGCTCGCCCGCCGCTTCGGCATCGCGTTCACGACCAGGCGCCTGTCGCCGCTCATCGGCCCGCCCACGGGCCAGGTTCCCGTCCCGGCCGCCTCGCCGGACTGCGATCGCGACGGCGTGTCCAACGCGGTCGAGACCGACGACGACAACGACCTCCTGACCGACGAGGAGGAGACCCGCTTCAAGCTGAACGCCTGCGCCGCGGACAGCGACGCCGACGGCATGGAGGACGGCTGGGAGTACTACTCCGCGCTGGACCTCAACTCCCGCGCCGTCCCGTTCCCCGGCCGCCGGCCGTACCCCAACCCGCTGGACGGCGCCGACGCCAAGTACGACCACGACGGCGATGGCCTCACCCAGACGCAGGAGTACGCCGCCTGGGTGCGCTACGGCAACCACCAGCTGCTCACGCCCGAGGAGGCGACCGCCTCGCGGCTGCTCTACAGCGACGGCGATCAGCAGAGCTTCGACGAGAGCGCGCAGATCGCGACCAAGCCCTGGCTCGACCGGGAGCCCGACGGCCGCCTGACCGACGACGAGCGCGACGCCGACAACGACGGCCTGCGCAACTACTGGGAGGCCAACGGCCCCGGGACGGCGCGCTGGTGGGAGGCCTTCTTCAAGGACGAGAAGCCCTACATGACCCCCTTCCCCGAGCTCGACTGGCTCGATCCCGACACCGACGGCGACAGCGTCGTCGACGGCCAGGACGACCAGGACCACGACGACTGGAGCAACATCCAGGAGCTCGTGGGCGACCGGCCGGACGGCGACTCGCACCAGCTCTACGGGCTGCGCGGCACCGACCTCATGGTCCACCCGTACAACCCCTGCCTGCCGAACTACAAGTCGCGCACCTGCTCGCGCTACATCCCGGCGGAGGGGGAGGCCTGGCCGCCGTTCGCCAACGTGCCCCAGCCTCTGCCCGCGCTTCCGTACGGCGACGCGCCCGAGATCGGCCTGCACTGGCCGGTCGACTGGTCCTAGCCCCCGGCACCCACGCTCCCGTCCCCCCGAACCGCCCGCCCCCCGCGGGCGGTTCGTCGTCGTGGGTTGCAGTACACTACTTACGACACGTAAGCAACTTCAGAGGCGACAGCGTGACGACCATCCTTCCCCTGATACCGCTCGACGACGTGGTCGTGTTCCCCACGATGGACGTCACGCTGCCCCTCGACCCGGGCGACGACGAGCGGGTCCTTTTGGTCCCGCGCCGCGGGACCGAGTTCGCGAGCGTCGGCACCGTGGCCGAGGTGACGGACCGCGTCCGGCTGCCCGGCGGCGGGCGCGCCGTCTCGCTCTCCGGGTTGCATCGCGGCGTCATCGGCGCCGCCCAGACCGCCACGGACGGCGCCCTGCGCGTCGAGGTCGAGGAGCGCCCGGACGACGTCCCGGTGGACGGCCGCACCCGCGACGCCGAGCGCGAGTACCGCGCCGTGGTCGAGGAGATCCTCGAGCACCGCGGCGACGACGGGCGCATCGCGGCCTTCCTGCGCTCGATCACCGAGCCCGGCGCCCTGGCCGACACCACCGGCTACTCGCCGGACGTCAACTACGAGCAGAAGGTCGAGCTGCTCGAGACCCTCGACGTCACCGAGCGCCTCGAGCTGGCCCTGCGGCTCCAGCGCGAGCGCCTGGCCGAGCTGCAGATCCGCCGCAGGATCCGCGACGACGTGCAGGACGGCGCGGAGCGCCAGCAGCGCGAGTACCTGCTGCGCAAGCAGATGGAGTCGATCCGCAAGGAGCTGGGCGACGACGACGCCTCGATCGTGGACGAGTACCGGTCCAAGATCGAGGACGCCGGCATGCCCGGCGAGGTGCGCGAGCAGGCCGACCGCGAGCTGGGCCGACTCGAGCGCATGGGCGAGCAGTCCGGCGAGGCCTCGACGATCCGCACCTACCTGGACTGGCTGATCGCCGTGCCGTGGAAGGAGCGCTCCGACGAGCGGCTGGACCCGGTCCACGCCCGGGAGGTGCTGGACGCAGACCACGCCGGGCTGGAGGACGTCAAGGACCGCATCACCGAGTACATCGCGGTGCGCAAGCTGCGTCAGGAGCGCGGGATCCAGGAGGACCGCCGCTCGGGCGCCATCCTCACCCTGATCGGCCCGCCCGGCACCGGCAAGACGTCGATCGGCGAGTCGATCGCCCGCGCCACGGGCCGCGAGTTCGTGCGCATGTCGCTGGGCGGCGTGCGCGACGAGGCGGAGATCCGCGGGCACCGGCGCACCTACGTCGGCGCGCTGCCGGGCCGCCTGGTCCGCGCCCTGCGCGACGCCGGGACGATGAACCCGGTGATCATGCTCGACGAGGTCGACAAGGTCGGCGCCGACTGGCGCGGCGACCCCAGCGCGGCCCTGCTCGAGGTCCTGGACCCGGCGCAGAACCACGCCTTCCGCGACCACTACCTGGACGTGGAGATCGACCTGAGCAACGTGCTGTTCCTGGCCACGGCCAACGTGGCCGAGACCATCCCCGGCCCGCTGCTGGACCGCATGGAGGTCATTCGCTTCGACGGCTACACCGTCGAGGAGAAGGTGGCGATCGCCCGGGACTATCTGTGGCCGCGCCAGCGCGAGCGCAACGGCCTGCGCGAGGACGAGATCGCGGTGAGCGACGACGTCCTGCGCACGGTCGTGTCCGAGTACACCCGCGAGGCCGGCGTGCGCCAGCTCGAGCGCGAGCTGGGCACCGCGCTGCGCAAGACGGCGACGAGCATCGCGTCGGGCCGCACGAGGGCGCCGGTCACCGTCAACCTCGGGGCCGTCCGCGACACCCTGGGCAAGCAGCGCTTCTTCCAGGAGTCCGCGGTCCGCACGGCGGTGCCCGGCGTCTCGACCGGCCTGGCCGTGACGGGCACGGGCGGCGACGTCCTGTTCGTCGAGGCCAGCGCGATGCCGGGCAAGTCCGGGCTCGTGCTGACCGGCCAGCTGGGCGACGTCATGAAGGAGTCGGCGCGGATCGCGCTGTCCTACGTGCGCGCCCACGCCGGGGAGCTGGGGATCCCCGACAGCGCGTTCGAGGAGCGCGAGTTCCACGTGCACGTGCCCGCGGGGGCGATCCCCAAGGACGGGCCGAGCGCCGGGATCACGATGGCCACGGCGCTGGCCTCACTGCTGTCCGGCCGTCCGGTGCGGCACACCGTGGGCATGACCGGCGAGGTCACGCTCCAGGGCCGGGTGCTGCCGATCGGCGGGCTCAAGCAGAAGGTGCTGGCCGCGCACGCGGCGGGGCTGACCGACGTCGTCCTGCCCGAGCGCAACCGCCCGGACATCGACGACGTGCCGCAGGACGTGCGCGAGCAGCTGACGTTCCACCCGGTCATGACGATCGGCGAGGTCCTCGAGCAGGCGCTCGAGCCCGCCCGTCAGGACCTGACGGTCGCCTGATAGAGGGTCTGGTTGGGGATCGAGCGCACGCGGACCCGCCGCGGGCGCTCGAACCCCGCCTCCTCCAGCCAGTCGGTCAGCTGCGCCGGCGAGTACGTCTCGGCGCCCGAGGTCAGGTGGAAGAACAGGCCCAGGTAGGCCGAGCCGTCCGGGCGCTTGCCGGCCGGGCGGGTGAACAGGTCCAGCACGGCCACGCTGCCGCCCGGCTTGAGCGCCTCGCGGGCCCGCGACAGCAGCTTGACGTTGTCCTCCGGCGAGAGGTGGTGGACGATGTTGAAGGCCAGGGCGAGGTCGTGGGGGCCGCCGAGGCCGGCGGACAGGATGTCCCCCTCGACGTGGGCCACGCGGTCGGCGAAGCCGTGCTCGGCCACTATCTCGCGGCCCACCGCGGCGCTGCCCGGCAGGTCGACGACCGTGGCGCGCAGGCCCTCGTGGCGCTCGCACAGCTGGACCGCGAACCACCCGTGCCCGCCGGCCAGGTCGACCACCGACTCCGCGCCGCCGGGGAGCTTGAGCCCCCGGGCCACCTCGGGCGCGGACAGGCGGGCCAGCTCGAACTGGCCGCGGATGTACGTGCGCCAGTACGGGTCGTCGGCGCCGCGGTCGTGGAGCTCCACGCTGCGCCCCTCGCGGATCAGGTCCTCCAGGCGGGCCCACCAGTCCCAGTACTCGGCGTTGTCGGCGATGAAGCCCAGGACCGAGGTCTCGGACTCCGGGTCCAGCCACTTGCGCGCGTTGCGCTCCATCTCGTACGTCCCACCCGACTCGCGGACGATCTCGCTCGCCGTCAGGCACTCCAGCAGCAGCCGGGTCCCCGGCTCGCGCAGGTCGAGCTGGGCGGCCAGGCTCTCCGGCGTCGCGGGCCCGCGGGCCAGCGCGGCGAACACCCCGGTCCGCGCGGCGACCTGCAGGACGCGGCCGAGGGGCGGCGCGAACATCGAGTGCACGACCGGCCACGGCGCGAGGTTGGCGCGCAGGGCGACGCGTTCGAGGAGATTCTCGGGCTCGGCGCCGACACGGGGCACGGCGCGATCCTATGACGCATACGCTTCGCCGCGTGCGCGAGGAGACCGACGTCCCGCTGGCCCGGCTGACGACGCTGCGGGTGGGGGGCCCGGCGCGGCGCGTGGTGACGGCCGAGACGGACGAGGAGCTCGTGGAGGCCGCCGCGGCCGACCCGGCCCTGGTGCTGGCCGGGGGCAGCAACGTGGTGATCGCCGACGCCGGCGTGGACGGCACGGTGGTGCGGGTGGCCACCCGCGGCATCGAGGCGCGCGAGGTCGGCCTGCGCGTTCGCCTCGACGTGGCGGCGGGGATGAGCTGGGACGAGCTGGTGGCGTGGACGGTCGAGGAGGACCTGGCCGGGTTCGAGTGCATGTCGGGGATCCCCGGCTCGGTCGGCGCCAGCCCGATCCAGAACGTCGGCGCCTACGGCCAGGAGGTGTCCGAGACGATCGTCTCCGTGCGCGCGTACGACCGCGTCGCGGGCGAGGTGGTCGACCTGGCCCCGGCGGACTGCGGCTTCGGCTACCGCACCAGCCGCTTCAAGCACGCCGACCGCGGGCGCTTCGCGATCGTGCGGGTGGCCTACGAGCTGCCGCACTCGCCGCGCTCCGGGCGCCTGGGCTACGCCGAGCTGACCCGGGCGCTGGACATCGCCCCCGGCGCCCGCGCGCCGCTGGCCGACGTCCGGGCGGCCGTCCTGGACCTGCGCCGGCGCAAGGGGATGGTCCTCGATCCGGCCGACCCCGACTCGGTCAGCGCCGGCTCCTTCTTCACCAACCCGATCCTGGCGCCCGACGACTTCGCCGCGCTGCGCGAGCGGGCGGGCGCCGAGCCGCCCGCCTGGCCCGAGGCCGACGGGCGGGTCAAGACCTCGGCCGGGTGGCTGATCCGCCGCGCCGGGTTCGACCGCGGCCACGGCGACGGGCCGATCGGCCTGTCGAGCAAGCACGCGCTGGCCATCGTCAACCGCGGCGGCGGCACCGCGCAGGAGCTGGTCGCCTTCGCCCGCGAGCTGCGCGACGGCGTGCGCGAGCGCCTGGGGATCGTGCTGGAGCTCGAGCCGGTGCTGGTCGGGCTCGAGCTCTGACGCCGCGGCGACGCTGCCCCGGTCGCGCCGCGCGTGAGAAGGTGCGCCGGCGATGGCCGCGACCGCGATCCTCTTTCCCGGCCAGGGCAGCCACGAGGCGGGCATGGACGAGCCCTACCGGGACAGCGACGTGCTGCGCCGGGGGCTGGAGCGCCTGGGGGAGGACCCGTTCGCGCGCCTGGAGGAGGGGACGCGCTGGCAGCAGCCGGCGCTGTTCCTCGCCTGCGCGGCGGCGTGGGAGGCGGCGCGGGGCGCCGCGCCACCGGACGCGGTCATCGCCGCGGCCGGGCACTCGCTGGGCGAGTACGCGGCGCTGTTCGCGGCCGGGGCGCTGGACTTCGACGCGGCGCTGGAGCTGGTCGACGTGCGCGCTCGGGCCATGGCCGCGGCCGGCGAGGCGGCCCCCGGGGGAATGGTGGCGATGCTGGGCGGCGAGGAGGCGGCGGTCCGCGAGCTCGCCGAGCGCCTCGGCCTGACCGTGGCCAACGACAACGCGCCCGGCCAGCTGGTGCTGTCCGGCCCCATCGACGCCGTCCGCGAGGCCGAGGCGCGCCCGCGCGACGCCGGCGCGCGGGCGCGCGTGCTGCCGGTGTCGGGCGCGTTCCACTCGCCGCTCATGGCGCCGGCGGCGGACGCGCTGCGCGAGGCGCTGGCGCGCGTGGAGGTGCGAGACCCGGCGTTCCCGGTCTACTCCAACGGGACCGCGGCGCCCTTCGCCGACGTGCGCGAGGAGCTGGCGGCCAACCTCCTGCGGCCCGTGCGCTGGCGCGAGACGATCCTCGCCCTGCGCGACGCGGGCGCCGAGGACTTCGAGGAGCTGGGCCCGGGCCGCGTCCTGACCGGGATGGTCAGGCGAACGGTGCGAGGATGACGGCCATGCCTCGGGTTCCCCCCCGCGACGGATGCGCGGTCGTCACCGGCGGCACGCGCGGCATCGGCGCCGCCGTGGCCGAGCGCCTGCGCGCCGACGGCTGGCCGGTGGCCGTCCTGGCCCGCTCCGGCGGCGACGTGCGGGCCGACGTGGGGGACCCCGAGGCGGTGGCGGCGGCGTTCGACGCGGTCGAGGCGCGCCACGGGCCCGTCCTGGTCCTGGTCAACAACGCCGGCGTGCGGCGCGACGGGCTGGCCATCCGCATGTCGTCCGAGGACTGGCAGGCCGTCATGGACACCAACCTCAACGGCGCCTTCCACTGCACCCGCCGCGCGCTGAGCGGGATGCTCAAGGCGCGCTGGGGGCGGATCGTCAACGTCTCGTCGGTCGTGGCCCTCCACGCCAACCCGGGCCAGGCCAACTACGCCGCGTCCAAGGCCGGGCTGCTCGCGCTGACGCGCACGATCGCCCGCGAGATGGGCAAGAAGGGCATCACCTGCAACGCTGTCACCCCGGGGATCGTCGAGACCGACATGACCCGGGACGTGGTCGACGACCTCGTCGGGATGGTCCCCGCCGGCCGGGCGGGCACCCCGCAGGACGTCGCCGCGGCGGTCGGCTTCCTCTGCTCGGAGGAGGCGGCCTACGTCAACGGGGCCACGCTCGCCGTCGACGGCGCGCTGGCCGCATGACCGAAAGGTAGGAGCCGGTAATGGACGAGACACAGGTGCTGGAGCTGGTGCGGGCCAAGCTCGACGAGATCAAGGTCGAGAACGCGTCCGCCGCGACGATGGACACGACGTGGGAGGAGCTGGACGTCGACTCGCTCGACCTGGTCGAGCTGGTCCAGTCGCTGGAGGACGAGTACGGCGTGCGCATCGAGGACGAGCAGCTCAAGGGCGTCAAGACCGTGGGCGACGCGGTGCGGCTGGTCATCGCCCAGTCCGGCGCGGCGGCGTGAGCGTGGCGTGAGCCGCGGCGTCGTCGTCACCGGCCGCGGGGTCGTGTCCTCGATCGGCGAGGGCGCCGACGCGTTCGTGGACGCGCTGATGGCGCGCCGGTCGGGGATCTCCGACGGGGTCGGCCGCGCCGACGCGTTCGACCCCGAGGCGGCGATGACCCCCAAGGAGGCGCGGCGCACCGACCGCTTCTCGCACTTCGCGCTGGCCGCGGCCGACCAGGCGCTGGCCGAGGCGGGGCTGCCCGACGGGGTCGAGCCCGAGCGGCTCGGCGTGCTGATGGGCACCGGCGTCGGCGGCCTGGAGACGCTGGAGCGCGAGGTGCGCAACTACGTCGAGAAGGGCGACCGGGCGGTGTCCCCGCTGTTCGTGCCGATGATGATGCCCAACGCCGCGGCCGCCCACATCGCGATGCGCCACGGCGCCCGCGGCCCCGGGTTCTCGCTGGCCTCGGCGTGCGCGACGGGCGGCCACGCGATCGGCGAGGCCGCCCGGATGATCGGCCGCGGCGAGGCCGACGTGATCGTCGCCGGGGCCACCGAGGCGCCGGTGACCGACATCACTCTGGCCGCGTTCCGCCGCATGGGGGCGATATCCCGCGAGGGCGTCTCGCGGCCCTTCGACGCGCGGCGCGACGGGTTCGTGATGGGGGAGGGGGCGGGCGTGCTGATCCTGGAGTCCGAGGAGCACGCCCGGGCCCGTGGCGTTGCGGTGCGCGCGCGGGTCGTGGGCTACGGCGCCTCCAACGACGCCTTCCACATCACCGCTCCCGACGAGGACGGGCGCGGCGCGACGGCCGCCATGCGCGCGGCGCTGGCCGACGCGGGCGCCGAGCCCGGGGACGTCGGCTACGTCAACGCCCACGGCACCTCGACGCCGTTCAACGACCGCATCGAGACGCTGGCCGCCAAGGCGGTGTTCGGCGCGGACGGCGTGCCGCCGATCTCCTCGACGAAGTCGGCCATCGGCCACCTGCTGGGCGCGGCCGGCGCGGTCGAGGCCGTGGCCGTCGTGGGCGCGCTGGAGCGCGGCCTGCTCCCGCCGACGCTCAACTACGACGAGCCCGACCCCGAGTGCGACGTCGACTGCGTCCCCGACGGGCCGCGCGAGGCGCCCGACCTCGAGCTGGCGCTCTCGAACTCGTTCGGCTTCGGCGGGCAGAACGCCTGCCTGGCCTTCGCGCGCGCCTAGGGTGAACGGACTCCGGGTTGTGTCGACAGGTGCGGCTCATCTGGGCTTCATCTTGTGGGCACCGTAGACGAGGTCTGCGGGGCGGCGGCCTTGGGTGATGCGTCCGTGGTGTTCGCGGTCGTAGTTGTAGTCGTGTAGGTAGC
>DATLOP010000088.1:0-2314 GCA_035536255.1 Solirubrobacteraceae bacterium | reverse complement strand
GCGCCTTCTCGATCTCGTCGAGGAGCACCACCGCGTAGGGCCGGCGGCGCACGGCCTCGGTGAGCTGCCCGCCCTCGTCATAACCCACGTAGCCGGGGGGTGCACCCACCAACCGCGACACGGAGTGCTTCTCCATGTACTCCGACATGTCGATGCGGACCATCGCGTCCTGGGAGTCGAACATGAACTCGGCCAGCGCCCGCGCCAGCTCGGTCTTGCCCACGCCGGTGGGGCCGAGGAAGAGGAAGTTGCCGATCGGCCGGTCGGGATCCTGGAGCCCGGCGCGCGAGCGCCGCAGCGCGTTGGACACCGCCTCGGCGGCCTCGTCCTGGCCGATCACCCGGCGGTGCAGGCGCTCCTCCATGTGGACGAGCTTCTCGACCTCGCCCTCCAGCAGGCGGCTGACCGGGATGCCGGTCCACTTGGCCACGACCTCGGCCACGTCCTCGGCGTCGACCTCCTCCTTGAGGAACGTCGGCTCGGCGCCCGCGGCTCCCTCGTCCTGGCGGGACTCGGCGTCGGCCAGTTTCTTCTCGAGCTCGGGGATCTCGCCGTAGCGCAGCTCGGCCGCGCGCTGCAGGTCGGCCTCGCGCTCGGCGCGCTCGACCTCGCGATGCGCCTGCTCCAGGCGCTCCTTGACCTCGCGGACCTCGGAGATCGCGTCCTTCTCGGCCTGCCAGCGCGCCTTCATCGCGGCCGACTGCTCGGCCAGCTCGGCGCGCTCGCGCTCGATCGCCTCGCGGCGGGTCACGGAGGACTCGTCGCGCTCCTTCTCCAGGGCCGCGAGCTCGATGTCCAGCTGCATGATCCGCCGCTCAACCTCGTCGATCTCGGTCGGCATCGAGTCGATCTCGATGCGCAGGCGCGAGGCCGACTCGTCGATCAGGTCGATCGCCTTGTCGGGCAGGAAGCGGTCGGCGATGTAGCGGTGCGACAGGGTGGCCGCGGCGACGGTCGCCGAGTCCTGGATGCGCACGCCGTGGTGGACCTCGTAGCGCTCCTTGAGGCCGCGCAGGATCGCGATCGTGTCCTCCACCGTGGGCTCGTCGACCAGCACGGGCTGGAAGCGGCGCTCCAGGGCGGGGTCCTTCTCGATGTGCTTGCGGTACTCGTCGAGCGTCGTCGCGCCGACCGCGCGCAGCTCGCCGCGCGCCAGCATCGGCTTGAGCATGTTGCCCGCGTCGACGGCGCCCTCGGCCCCGCCGGCGCCCACGATCGTGTGCAGCTCGTCCATGAAGACGATGACCTGGCCGGCGGCGTCGGCGATCTCCTTGAGGACGGCCTTGAGCCGCTCCTCGAACTCGCCGCGGTACTTGGAGCCCGCGACCATGGCGCCGATGTCCAGGGAGATGACCCGGCGGTCGCGCAGCGACTCGGGGATGTCGCCGGACACGATGCGCTGGGCCAGGCCCTCGGCGATCGCCGTCTTGCCCACGCCGGGCTCGCCGATCAGCACGGGGTTGTTCTTGGTCCGGCGCGACAGGACCTGGATCACGCGGCGGATCTCGTCGTCGCGCCCGATCACCGGGTCGAGCTTGCCCTGCTCGGCCGCCTGGGTCAGATCGCGGCCGAACTTCTCCAGCGCGCCGTACTGCTCCTCGGCGCTCTGGCTGGTCACGCGGTGGGGCCCGCGGACCTCGGCCACCGCACGCTCCAGCGCGTCCGCGGACGCGCCGGCGGCGCGCAGCGCGTCGCCGGCCTTGGTGTTGGACCCGGCCAGCGCCAGCAGCAGGTGCTCGGTGGAGACGTACTCGTCGCGCAGGCGCGTCATCGCGTCCTCGGCCGCACGGAGCACCTGGATCAGCTCGTTGGAGGCGCCGGCCGGCTCGGCCGAGTCGCCGGTGACCGTGGGCTGGGCGTCCAGGCCGGCGTTCAGCTGCGCGCGGATGGCGCCCGCGTCGGCGCCGAGCTTGTCCAGGACCGGGACGACCACGCCCGCGTCTCGCTCGAGCAGGACGGCAAGCAGGTGCTCGGGCGTGAGCTGGGGGTTGCGGCGGCCCTCGGCCAGGCGCTGAGCGGCCTGGATGGCCTCCTGGGACTTGATCGTGAAGCGGTCGGCTTGCATGCGTAAATCTTCGTCTATCTGACTGAGATCTTTCAAGTACCCTCTCGGCCTTGTCCGCCGTGCGCATCATCGCCCTGGCCGCCGTCGCCGCGCTGCTCGCCGCCGCCCCGCCGGTCCCGGGCGCGGCGGCCGACCGCGACGGGGACGGCCTGTCCGACCGGCGCGAGCGCGAGCTGGGGTCGGACCCCGGCGATCCCGCCACCGACCGCGACGGGTTCCGCGACGGCGACGACACCTGCGTGCTCACCA
>DATLOP010000087.1:0-7181 GCA_035536255.1 Solirubrobacteraceae bacterium | reverse complement strand
GGTCATGCCCCTGGCGTCTGCGGGGCCGGCGGGGTGACCTTGTCGCCGAGCTTCACGGCGACGCGCTCGGCGACCAGGTCGATGTCGGAGCGGTGCTTGACGATGATGCTCATCGTGTCGCGGAACGTGTCGGCGTCGATGTCGCGCGCGCCCAGCAGCAGCAGCGCCCGCGCCCAGTCGACCGACTCGGCGATCGACGGTGGCTTCTTGAGGTCCAGCGCGCGCACCTGGTGGATGACCTCCACCAGCTTGCGGGCCACGGTCTCGTCCAGCTCGGGGGAGTGCAGGCGCACGATCTCCAGCTCGAGCTCGAGCTCGGGGTAGTCCAGCCACAGGTACAGGCAGCGGCGCTTGAGCGCCTCGGTCAGCTCGCGCGAGTTGTTGGAGGTGAGGATGACCACCGGCTGGGTGCGGGCGTCGATGCGCCCCAGCTCGGGGATCGAGATCTGGAAGTCCGACAGCAGCTCGAGCAGCATGGCCTCGAACTCCTGGTCGGTCTTGTCGATCTCGTCGATCAGCAGCACCACCGGGTCCTCGGAGGCGATCGCCTCCATCAGCGGGCGCTGGAGCAGGAAGTCGGCGGAGAAGATGTCGTCCTGGACGGCGTCCCAGCCCGCCCCCGCCTGCTCCGTCTGGATCCGCAGCAGCTGCTTGCGGTAGTTCCACTCGTACAGGGCCTTGGCCTCGTCCAGGCCCTCGTAGCACTGCAGGCGCACGAGCCGGCGGTCCAGGTAGCGCGAGAGCGCCTTGGCCAGCTCGGTCTTGCCCACGCCGGCCGGACCCTCGACGAGCACGGGCTTGCCCAGCTTGGCCGCGAGGTAGGAGACCAGCGCGGTCGACTCGCCCGGCAGGTAGCCGGTGGAGCGCAGGCCCTCGGCGACCTCGTCTACGGATGCGGGCTCGACCGGCATGGATCGCGCATTGTGCCACTAAGCGATACTCGCTCCGATGCGCCTGGCGTTCCTGCTCGCCAACTGGGTGCCGGATCCGACGCCGGAGTTCGGGGCCGACCCCAAGCCCTACGTGACCCTGATGCTGTTCGGCCTGGCCGTCGGGGTGCTCGGGCACGTGTTCCGCGCCAAGACGATGATCATCGTCGGGGTGGGGACCGTGTTCCTGGGCACGTTCCTGCTGCCGCTCGGGATCTACCTCTCCAAGTCGTGACCGACACCGCCGACGTCACCAGCTTCTCCAAGGCGCTGATGCTCGGCGAGGTCCACGAGGAGCTCGTCTTCCCCTACCCGATCCCCGACGCCGCCGAGGCCGAGAAGGTCCGGGGGCTGATCTCCGCCTTCCGCGACTACGCCGCGGCCAACATCGACGCCCGGGCCATCGACGAGGCGGGCTGGATCGACGACCGGGTCTACCGCGACCTGGGCGACATCGGGATCACCGGCCTCTACGTCCCCGAGGAGTACGGGGGCCAGGGCCTCTCGCAGACCGGCTACGCACGGGTCTTCGAGGCCCTGGGTCAGGTCAGCGGCTCGCTGACCATCGGCCTGGGCGTCCACCAGTCGATCGGGTTCAAGGGCATCGCGCTGTACGGGACCGACGAGCAGAAGGAGCGCTTCCTGCCCGACCTGGCCCGGGGGCGCAAGCTGGCCGGGTTCGCGCTGACCGAGCCCGAGGCCGGCTCGGACGCCTACAACATCCAGTCGCGCGCGGTGAAGCAGCCCGACGGCTCCTGGGTCCTCAACGGCGAGAAGAGCTACATCGGCAACGGGGGGCGCGGCGACGTGTTCACGACGTTCGCCCGCGCCGAGGTGGACGGCAGGGACACCCACGTCGCGCTGATCCTGGAGAAGGGGATGGAGGGCTTCGACTCCGGCGAGCCCTACGCCACGATGGGCCTGCGGGGCAACAACCTGACCCCGCTGTACTTCCGCGACGTCCGCGTCCCGCCCGAGAACGTGCTCGGCGAGCCGGGGCAGGGCTTCCGGATCGCCATGGAGGTGCTCAACAACGGGCGGATCGGCCTGGGGACGGGGTCGGTCGGCCTGGCCAAGCACCTCATCGACCTCTCGATCGACCACGTGCGCAACCGCCGCCAGTTCGGCCGGCCCCTGGCCGACTTCGACATGGTCGAGGACAAGGTCGGCTGGATGGTGTCCTACCTGTTCGGCCTGGAGTCGATGGCCTACCTGACGACGGGCCTGATCGACGCCGGGATCGAGGACTACTCCGTCGAGTCGGCGATGGCCAAGGTGACCGGCACGGAGTTCGTCTGGTACCTGTCCAACCGCGCCATGCAGCTGCGCGGCGGCGCGGGCTACCTGCGCACCGAGCCCTACGAACTGATCATGCGCGACATCCGGATCTTCCCCATCTTCGAGGGCGCCAACGACGTGATGCGCTCGTTCGTCGCGCTGTCCGTGCTCAAGCCGCTGGGGGAGGAGCTCAAGGTGCTCGCCGGCGCCGACCTCGGCGACCCACTCGGCGCCCTGGGTGCGTGGGCGGGCTACCTGGGCGGGCGCCTGAAGCGCGAGGTCCGCCCGGACCGCGTGACGCTGGCCCACGGCGACCTGTCCGGCCTGGCCGACCCCGTGGCCGACCAGGTCAAGCGCCTGCGCTCGGTCGGGGAGAGCGTGCTGCGCAAGCACGGCAAGGCGATCGTCGACCAGGGGATGACCCACAAGCGCATCGCCGACGCCGTGGCCGACGTCTACGCCCAGATCGCCGTCCTGTCCCGGGTCACGGCGATCTTCGAGGACCAGGGCGTCGAGGCCTCGGGCCAGGAGCGCTTCATCGCCGAGACCTTCTGCAGCCGCGCCGCGCGCCGGGTGATGCTCGAGCTGGACAAGGTCGAGAGCAACGACGACGAGCGCATGCACTCGATCGCCCGCCTGGCCTACAAGCGCGGCGAGTACGGCTACGCGCTGTTCGAGGACTGATCCCCGGGTAGGGGGTCCGGGAGCTTCTCGGTCGGCTCCTCGGCGGCCCGGAACTCCGCCGTGTCCCGGGTCGCCGCCTCGCGGCTGAGCGGCGACAGGCCGGGCTGGCGCTCGCCGATCACCTGGGTCTCGTCGAGATGGGGGCGCTTCTCGGGGATCTGGAACTCCACCGGCTCGTCGGGCGGGGCCGGCGGCCGGGCGCGCTGCAGCGGGGGCTCCGGGCGCCGGGCCGCCCGCAGCCGGTTGCCCGCCACCACGAGCAGGGCGGCGGCGGTCAGGGCCACGAAGATCCCCCAGGCCAGGCCCACGGACACCCCGCGGCCCAGCTCGGGCTTGTCGAACAGGCGCCACACGATCAGCAGCGCCGCCCACACGCCGGCGCCGGCGATCACGACCCCGTCGCCCCCCGGGAGGTGGAAGGCCCGGCGCTCCCCGCGCGCGAACAGCAGCGCCAGCACGCCCAGCGCGACCAGCAGCACGGCCGCCTCGACGAAGGAGAACGCCTGCAGCGCGGTCTGGCTGTCCTCGACCAGCTGCGCGCCGCGGCCGGGCACCGGCACGCCCCGGCTCGTCGAGTACCAGGGCAGGATCATCGTGGCCAGCAGGAACAGCGCGGCCGCGCCGCACAGCCGGTGCTCCGCGGGCAGGGCGCGCCAGGCGTCGCGCAGCCGGCGCAGCGCCGTCACGAGATCGGGATGTCCTGCACCTCGACCGGGGTCTTGCGGCGCGCCTCGACGCGCTCGAGGTACCAGTCGATCAGCGCGCGGACCAGCAGCAGGAGCTCGCGCACCAGCTCGGCGAACTGGGCGCGCAGCTCCGGCGGCAGGACGGTGCGGCCGAGGTCGACCAGCGCGGCCAGGGCCTGGATGTCCGCGGCCGTCGAGCGCGCGCCGGCGTCGCCCGGGGTGGCGTAGCCGCGCGGGGGCGGGCGCCGCCGGTCGTCCTCGGGCGCCCCCCCGGCCATCGTCGCGGTGCGCGCGGCCTCGGTGGCCTCGCGCACCAGGCGATCGGCGGTCTCCTGGGCCGAGCGCAGCCGCTCGCCCAGCTCCTCGAGCGGGTCGCCGCCCTCAGCCGGTCGGTTGGGAGTGCTCATCCAGGGTCACCTGCAGGGCGCCGTTCTCGAACCGCGCCTCCGTCGCGCGCCAGTGTGCCAGAGCCGGGGGGAGCATGATCGTCCGCTTCTGGCCGTCCACGCGAACCACCAGCTCCGTGCCGATCTTCTTCAGCGCGATGTCCCCGCGCTCGGCGAACGGGAGATCGAGGCGCAGCCGCGCCTCGCCCTCGCCGACCCGCAGCTCCTGGGACAGCGCGTCGTGCAGGACCGCCCCCGCGTCGCGCTCGCCGAACAGCGACGCGCCGAGGCGGTCGAGCATCTCGGCGCCCACGACCTCGCTCTCGAAGTAGGGCGCGCGCAGCACGGGCACGGGGGCGAAGGCCGAGTCCACCAGCTCCATGTGCTCCTGCTGGCGGTCGCGCCAGGCGCCGAAGTACGTGCCCGCGACCTCGTCGGGGAACACGCGGTTCACGATCACCGCGTCGGTGAGGTAGCCGTAGAGGTTGAGGTAGGTGAACGTCCGCATCGCCTCGCCGATGACCATCTTGTCCGGGTTCATGACCAGCCGGATCGTGGCGTGGGCCCGGTCGCGGAGGATCTCGTTCATCGCGATCAGGCTGTCCATCAGCCGCTGCACGTCGGCGAACACCGCCTCGGAGGGCAGCGTGACGTCGAGCACGGTGCGCGCGAGCGGCCGCGCCGCGGCGAGCAGCTGGCGCTCGTGGGGGAACACCTTCTCCAGCCACCAGCGCGCGACGTCGGGGAAGGAGAGCAGCCGCAGCGTCTCCCCCGTCGGCGCGCAGTCGACGACGATGGCGTCCCACTCGCCGGACTCGTGGTGGCGCTTGAGCTGGAGCAGCGAGAACAGCTCGTCCAGCCCCGGCGGGACGGTCAGCTCCTCGGCGGTGATCCGGTTCACGCCGCGCTCGACCAGCAGCTCGCCCATCCAGTCGGATACCGCCGACCAGTGGCGCTCCATCTCCTCCTGGGCCTGCACCTGCTGGGCCCACAGCCCGCCGCCGGCATCGGTGGGCGCGCTGCCCACCGTCGTCTCCAGCGACTCGGCCAGCGAGTGGGCGGGATCGGTGGAGAGCACGAGCGTGCGCGCCCCCGCGGCCGCGCAGCGGCGTGCGGTCGCCGCGGCGACCGAGGTCTTGCCCACGCCGCCCTTGCCGGTGTAGAGGATCGTGCGCGGCGTCATCGCGCCGCCCAGTCTACGGTTGGCCCCTGCGCAGGTACGCGGTGAAGCGCGATGCCTTGACGCAGTAGATCCGGGTTCCGGTCCGTTCGCACAGGCCGCGCAGGAAGTCGCGCAGGAGCACGTGGTAGTTGAGCGGGGACGGGTCGCGGTTGTTCGAGTAGAACGACCAGCGGCCCGTGTCGTAGGCCGGCAGCTCGCGGCGGGCCTGGCGGTCGCCGCGGACGAACAGCGTGCGGGCCAGCGTCGTGTAGGGCCGCGCGTCCCACAGGCCGTTGAGGGCCTGGATGTACCCGTTGACGATCCGCAGGCGCGGCGCGAACGAGTACTCCGCGTAGTGGTTGCCCCAGCGGCTGGGGACGCGCACGCCGAGCGGAGTGCGGAAGGAGAACAGCCGCACGGCCGAGCGCAGCGCGCGCAGGTACGCCTCGTCGCCCAGGTCGCGGTAGGAGCGCGACAGGGCGACCAGGGCGGTGCCCTGCGACAGCCCGCTGGTCCAGGGCGGCGATCCGCCGCCGAAGTTGAAGTAGTACTCCCACGTCATGGCGCCGTCGCGCTCGGCGGCCAGCGGCAGCAGCTCGGCCAGGAACTCCCGGGCGTTGGGCTTGTAGCCGTCGCGGATCAGGGAGCTGGCCCGGCCCCAGTTGGCCAGCGGGTGCAGCTGGAGCCCCTGGCCGGGGAAGTACTGGAAGAGGACGCGGCTGTTGCGGAAGCGCACCCGCTCGCCGCTGGAGGGCAGCCGCTTGGCGAAGCCCCACCACTCGACGTTGCGGTTGAGCTGGAGCCACAGCGGGTGCAGGCGCGTCGCGTCCAGCTGGCCGCGGGCCGCGATCCCGCCCATGAGCCCCAGGACGCCGTCCAGCTCGCGCCGCCGCGTGCCGCTGAGCTGGTTGCGGATGAACAGCGCGTCGTCGAGGTCTTTGACCCGCTGGTCGTACTGCGCCGCCGAGATCGCGCCGGCGCCGCGCAGCTTGTCCAGCGCCCCGCGCCCGGGCGAGGGGCCGGCCGTGCGGGCGCGCGCCGCCGTGGCCCCGGCCGGGGCCGCGATGGGGGTCGCGGGAGGCGCGAAGCGGATCAGGCGCACCAGGGGAATGCTACGCTCGCCCGCCCGCGGCTCCGCCGTGTGCAAGCCGTCCTGCAAACGCAAAGGGATCATCTGATCGTGTTCAACACCCGCCCGTCCCGGTTCGTTGCGGTCGTCCTGGTCGCCTGCCTCGCCCCCCTCGGGCTGACGGCCTGCGGCGGGAGCGGCGAGGACGTCGACAAGGTCCTCAAGGACACGTTCACCGGCGACCACCGGGTGGCGAGCGGGAAGGTCGAGCTGTCGCTGTCGGTCAAGACCGAGGGCGGCCAGCCGGCGGGCGGGCCGATCGAGCTCAAGCTCACCGGCCCCCTGCAGAACCAGGGGGAGCGCGACCTGCCGAAGTTCGACTTCGACCTCGCGCTGTCGGCCTCGGGCCAGAGCTTCCGCGCCGGGGCCGTGTCGACCGGGGACGCCGGCTTCCTGAAGTTCCAGGGCCAGGCCTACTCGGTCCCCGAGGACGTGTTCAAGCAGTTCAAGGACGGGTACGCGCGCTCGAGGGCCGAGCGCGAGGGCAGCAAGGAGAACCCCAGCTTCGCCTCGCTGGGCGTCAACCCGCAGACCTGGCTCAAGGACCCCAAGGACGAGGGCGAGGAGAAGGTCGGCGGCACCGACACGATCCACATCTCGGCCGGCGTGGACGTGCCCAAGCTGCTCGACGACGTCAACCAGATCCTCGCGCGCGCCGGGCGCCTGGGCGGCGCCCAGGCCCAGCAGCTGCCCCAGCAGCTCACGCCGCAGCAGCGCAAGGCGGTGCAGGACGCGATCGAGGACGTCTCCTTCGACGTCTACACGGGCAAGGACGACAAGACCCTGCGCCGGATGACGATCGACATGAAGTTCAAGATCCCCGAGGCCCAGCGCCAGGCGGCCCAGGGTCTGCAGGGCGGCGAGCTGACGTTCGACCTCGTGCTCAACGACCTCAACAAGCCGCAGACGATCAACCCGCCCGCCAAC
>DATLOP010000086.1:0-3921 GCA_035536255.1 Solirubrobacteraceae bacterium | reverse complement strand
GGTCCGGGTGCGGCTGGAGCGCGCGGGCCCCGGCGGCGCCTGGCGCGGCGTGGCGACGCGGCCGGCCGGCCGGCGCCGCGCTCGCCCGGCGCTGACCTTCGACAGCGCCCCGGACGGCAGCTTCTCGCGCCGCCTGCCCGGACGGGCGCCGCGGCGCGGCAGCTTCCGGCTGGCCTGGCGGCGTCCCGACGGCACGTGGGAGGCGGGGCCCGCCCAGCCCGTCCAGCCGCTCCCGACCCGCGACGGGCTGGTCCAGGCGCGCTAGGCGCCGTCCAGGTTCGCGGCGCGGCTGGCTTGACGTGTACACACAACGTACGTACAGTCCCAGTATGGCCTCAAGCAAGACCGACCGTTGGAGCTTTCGAGTCGCTGCAGAAAGCGACCAGCTCGTTCGTCAGGCCGCAGCGGAGAGCCAGCGCAATCTCTCTGATTTCGTACTGCAAGCAGCCGTCGTGGAAGCCGAGCGGGTGCTCGCAGACCGCACTCGATTCACGCTCGGTCCGCGCGCGTGGGAGGAATTCAGGGGGTTCTTGGATCGCCCCGCCCAAGCAAACCCCCGCCTCGCTGACCTTTTCGAGCAGCCGAGCGTCTTCGAATAGCTCATGGCATACCGGGCGCCGGTGCGCATCGAGCGTACCCACGCTCACGACGGGTTCGATTGCGGGGAGCCCGCTCTGAACGACTGGCTGGCAACGTACGCGCTCGCGAGTGATGCGGCGGGTTCGTCCCGGGTCTTCGTCACGACCGAGGACGGAACGAACGTGGTTGGGTACTACGCCTTGGCAGCAGCAGAAGTCGAGCCGGACGCAGCGACAGTCGCTTTGCTCGCTCGTCTCGCGGTGGACCGCGAGCACCAGGGCAGGGGAGTAGGAGCGAGCTTGCTCAAGCATGCCCTGGTCCAGTCGATTGCCGCGGCCGGGCACGTCGGCATGCGCGCCATCCTGGTCCACGCCAAGCACGAAAAGGCGCGCGCTTGGTACGAACGCTGGGGCTTTGAACGATCCCCGACCGATCCGCTTCATCTCGTGCTCCTGATGAAGGACATCCGGGCGACCCTTTCGCCCTGAGAGCGCTTGGGCGCTAGGTTCCGTCGCGGACGCTAAGCGACCAGCTGTCGCCGGCGGTCACGCGCAGCTGGAAGCGGCCGGGGCCGCGGAGCGTCTCGGTCGCCGAGCCGGGGCGCGAGCGGCTCAGGACGAACGGCTGGGGCCGGCCGTCCTTGAGCACCGAGGCCTCGAAGAAGTCGGCGTCGTTGCGGTAGGTCACGGTCCAGGTGCGGGCGGCGATCGTGAACGTGGGCGTCGTGAAGGGGCCGGCGCCGCGCTTGGAGTAGACGGTCCCGCCGCCCGGGCTCGGGGTCGGCGCGGCCGGGGCGCTCGGGGCGCAGCGGGCGCGCCGGTAGGCGGCCAGCGACTGTCCCGTCCCGGTCACCGTGACACGAACCGTCCGGACCTCGGGCAGCCCGTTGCGAATGCGGTCGGTCAGGCGGTCGTTCGTGGGCGCGGTGCGCGAGCAGGCCTGGCTGCGCCGGACGGCGATCGCCACCACCCGCCCGCCGCCCGAGACGTCCACGTCGGCGCCGGCGAAGCCGAACTCGGCCATCGTGTCGGCCACGACCTGGCGCACGGCGAGGACGGAGTCGCCGGGCGCGGGGGGCGGGGGAGCGGGGTCGTCGGCGCCCGAGTCGCGGGTGGTCCGGGTCCGGCCCGCGCGCTTGGGCTTGGGCCCCTTGCGCTTCGGCCGGGCCGTGCGCGCGTCGTCGAGTCCGAGCACGTCGTCGCGGCTCGCGGGCGGGGGCGTCGTGATGTCGATCGGCAGCGCCGGCGGGGCGGCCCGCTTCTCCGGGCGCTCCTTCTCGTCGCTCCCGCAGCCGGCGAGCGCCGCCACGGCGAGGGCCGCGACGGCGGCACGGCTGAGCATCCCCTCCATGCGCGAACAACGCGCCGCGCGCCTCGCGCGTGACGCGCGAACTGGGCGTCACGCCCGCGCCCCCTCGCGGGTTGTTCTCGTGGGGACGCTGCCGATGAGCGCTGGACGCACCGCCATGGCTCTCGCTGTCGCCGCCGTCCTGGCCGGATCGGGATGCGGGGGCGGGGACGAGCCGCCGGGAAAGCCGCTGGAGGCAGCGGGCGGGTCCGTGCGCGCGTCCGACTTCGGCCAGCGCGCCGTACGAATTCGCGGCCTGTCGCCCTTCGACGTGGCCGGCGCCGCGGTGCTCGCCGCCTACCCGGGCGACGACATCCAGCCCAACGGACTCGTGCTCACGCGCCTCGACCGCTGGCGCGAGACCCTCGTCGGCGCTCAGTTCGCCGCTGCTCCGGTGTCCGCGGCCCTGCTCCCGCGCAAGCACGCCTTCCTGCCGACGGCTACGGCCGACATCGTCGATCGGATGAACCTGCGCGGCTTCCCGCGCGCGAGCGGGATCAAAGCCGTCGTCCTCGGCACGGCCGGCGAGGAGGTCTTCGCCTCGCTCCAGGAGAAGGACATCCAGCTCACGCAGCTCAAGGCGAAGTCCCCGCCGAAGCTGGCCCTGGAGACCGTCCCGTTCCGCGGCGGCTGGGCCAAGGCGTACTCCGACCAGATCGTCGTGGTCTCCTCGCGGGAGCGCGACTTCGCGCTGCCCGGCGCGGCGTGGAGCGCCTACAGCGGCGACTCGCTGGTCTTCGCCGGCCGCGACACGCTGCCCGACGAGACGCGCGACCTGCTCGTCCAGCGCAAGAAGCTGCGCCTCGAGCCCCCGCACTCCTACGTGATCGGGCCGGCGTCCGCGATCTCCGACGCGGTGTTGGCCGAGCTGCGCGCGTACGGGCCGGTGACGCGGATCGCCGGGGCGAGCCCGCCCGAGACCGCGGTCGCCCTGGCGCGCTTCCACGACGCCAAGACCGGGTTCGGCTGGGGCCTGCGCGGCGGGCCGGGCAGCTGGTCGTTCGTCAACCCGCGCGACTGGGGCAACGCGGTCGGCGCGTTCACCTTCGCCTCGGCCGGGCCGCAGGCCCCGCTGCTGCTGACCCGCCCGAACGGGACGCTGCCCCCAGCCGTCCGCGACTACCTGCGCTCCGTGCGCTCGCCGCGCGGGGGGCAGGGGTTCGTGTTCGGCGACGAGCGCAGCATCCCGCTGGCCACGCTGACGCAGATCGACCGCCTGCTGGCGCCCGGTTCGGCGGCGCGCGACGCGCGCCCACGCCCCCTCGCCGCCGGGCGCTCCGGCGACGCACCGCTTCCGACGGCGCCCGCGGCGAGCGAGCCCCCGCAGGACCCGCGCGCCGTCGGCGGCGGCGTGCCGGCGCGGTGAGGGCGCTCGCGCGGCGGGCCGCGGCTCTCGCGGCCGTCCTACCCGCCCTCCTCGCGCCCGGCCTCGCCGACGCCCGGCCGATCACCCGGCCCATGTGGGTGACCGGCGTCACGGTCACCGAGTACTTCCCCGTCCCCGAGAGCTGGTTCGACGGCGCGCTCGTGCGCGCCCCCGGGCTGTCGGGAGCGCACCGCGTGGACTGGCTGTACTCCGCGCGCGGGGTGACGATGGAGGGGGACGGGATCGGCCTCGACGGTCGTCGCTACCACGTGTCGCACACCGGACGCGGGGGCTGGGTGGACCGCCGGGGCAGCGGCTCGTGCATCGGCTGCGGTGGTGGGATCTTCTGGCGCGCCGGCGGCTTCTGGCGCAACGCCCGCAACGCGCTGACCTTCCCGCTGGCCGGCGGCGGCTGGTTCGCCGGCGCCGGGCGGCGCTACGTACCGCTGCCGGGCGTCCGCTTCGCGCGCGGCCCCTCGCGCCCGCTGCGCTACTACCAGAGCGTGGCCGTCGACCCCGACACGATCCCGCTCGGAAGCCGCGTCTACATCCCCCACTACCGGGGGATCAGCGGCGGCTGGTTCACGGCCCAGGACACCGGCGGCGCGATCGACGGCCGCCACGTCGAC
>DATLOP010000085.1:0-2321 GCA_035536255.1 Solirubrobacteraceae bacterium | reverse complement strand
CGGATATGCGGGAGCTGAGTGTGGCGGAGCAGCGGTATCAGGCCGTGCTGGCGGTGATCAGTGACGGTGAGACGGTCACGGGTGTGGCGGCCCGGTTCGGGGTCGCGCGCAAGACCATCTATGCCTGGCTGGCCAAGTACGAGGCCGGCGGGTAGACAACCTCAAGGACGGGTCGCATCGTCCGCGGTCGTGTCCACATCAGATCGGCTCGGTGGTCGAGGTCGAGATCGCCAGGTTGCGGATGGCGCATTCTTCGTGGGGTCCGCGGCGGCTGGTCTTCGAGCTGGCCAAGCAGAATCTGGTGGTCAGTGAGTTTGCGGTCTATCGGGCGCTGGTGCGGTTGAACCTGATCGATCCGACTGGTCTACGGCGCCGGGACGGAAGTGGAGCCGAGCCCGCCGTCCTCAGCCGGGCGCGGGCTCGGCGCCGGCGGCGCGGCTGACCTCGGCCAGGCGCTGCTCCAGGAAGGCGCGCTCCGCGGCGTTCGCCGTGAGCTCCATCGCGCGCCGGTACGACTGAGCCGCGCCGGCGGCGTCGCCGAGGCGGCGCAGCAGGTCGGCGCGGGTGGCGGGAAGGTAGGGGTAGTCGGCGAGCCGGGGATCGGTCGCCAGCTCGTCGAGGAGCGGCAGGGCGGCGGCCGGACCGTCGGCGAACGCCACGGCGGCGGCCCGGTTGAGCGCGACCACCGGGGTGTTCCACACCGCCAGCAGCCGGTCGTAGAGGTGCACGACGCGCGGCCAGTCGGTCTGCTCCAGGGACGGCGCCATCGCGTGCACGCCGGCGATCGCCGCCTGCAGGGTGAACCGCCCCGGTGGGCCGGACGCCAGCGCCCCGGCCGTCACCGTGAGCCCCTCCAGAATCGCGCGCTGGTCCCAGCGCGTCCGGTCCTGGTCGGCGAGCAGGAGCAGCCGGCCCTGCTCGTCGGTCCGGGTGGCCCGGCGCGCGTCGGTGAGGAGCAGCAGGCCCAGCAGGCCGCGGGTCTCGGCCTGCTCGGGGAGCAGCGCGGCGAGGGTGCGCGCGAGGTGCAGGGCCCGGTCGCAGAGCTCCTCACGGACGAGCGCGTCCCCCTCGCCGGCCGTGTGGCCGGTGCTGAAGAGCAGGTGGACGGCGGTGAGCACGCTGTCCAGGCGCTCGGGCAGCTCCGCCCGGCCCGGAACCCGGTAGGGGATCCGCGCTTCGGAGATCTTCTTCTTGGCCCGGGTGATCCGTGCCGCCATCGTCGGCTCGGACACCAGGAAGGCCCGGGCGACGTCGGGCGTGGGAACGCCGCAGACCAGGCGCAGGGTGAGGGCGACGCGGGCCTCGGGGGCGAGGGTGGGGTGGCAGCAGGTGAACACCAGCCGGAGCCGGTCGTCCGGCACCGCGGCGTCGGGCCAGTCCAGGTCGGCCGGGTCGTGCGGATCGACGGTCGCCGGCTCCACGAGCAGCGGGAGCTTGCGCCGGAGGGTGACCTCGCGACGCAACCGGTCCAGCGCCTGGTTCCGCGCCGCCGTGGTCAGCCACGCGCCGGGCCGCTCCGGGACGCCGTCCCGGGTCCAGGCCTGCAGCGCGCTGACGTACGCCTCCTGCGCGCACTCCTCCGCGACGTCCAGGTCGCCCGCGACGCGCACCGTGGCGGACAGCACGAAGGCCCACTCGGAGCGGTGGGCCTGCGCCAGCGCGGCAGCGACCGCGTCCGCCTGCATGGCGGACGCGGTCGGCTCGTCGCTGGGAGCGATCAGAACGGGTTCGTCGTCGGGTCCACGACCGGGCGAACCTCGACGCCGCCGCCGGGGGCCGGGCACAGCTTGGCGATCTCGACGGCGTGGTCGAGGTCGCGCGCCTCGACGACGTAGAAGCCGCCGAGGGCTTCCTTGGTCTCGACGAACGGGCCGTCCGTCACCGTGCCGGCACCCTTGATCGTGGTGGCCGTCGTCGTGGGCGCGAGCGCCTCCCCGCCCGCGAGGGACCCACCGAGCTCGAAGACCTGCTTGGTGAACGTGCTGTGCGCGTCGACCAGCGCGCCCCACGCCTCGGGCGACATGTTCGCGTAGACGGTCGGGTCGTCGTAGATGAGGATCGCGTACTTGGACATGGATCTTCCTCCTGCACTGGGTCGCGGGCCGGCCTGTCCGGCTCCGTCATTAGAGACGACGAACAGCCTGCCACCGGATCGACAGCTAGGCCTGGATTTTCTTCAAGATTTGTCCGGCGCCGCCGCCGTGCGTGCCGGAGTCCGCTTTGCGTGCTGAGGTCCACTCCAGCGGCCCCACCTGTTGGAATCCCGCTCTGCGAGGGTCGCCGTGATCCCCCCGCGGATGCTTTGCAGCCCGACCGAGGGC
>DATLOP010000084.1:0-4363 GCA_035536255.1 Solirubrobacteraceae bacterium | reverse complement strand
GCCCATGCGCACGAGGCCGCGGTAGCCCATGATCCCGCCGTCCTTGGAGATGGACTTGGCGAGGATGTTGGACGTCGTGTTGGGCGCCAGGTGGACGACCTTGGCCCCGGTGTCCTTGTGCACGCCCTCGCCGGCCACGCCGACGTTGAGGTGGTCGGCCCGCGCGCCCTCGCCGAGCAGGAACGAGCCCGGGTAGAGCATCACGTACTTGGCGCCCATCGAGCCGCCGACCCACTCCACCGTGCCCTCGGCCTCCACGACCGCGCGCTTGGTGTTGAGGTTGTAGACGTCCTTGGACCAGTTCTGGACCGTCGTGTAGCGGGCCTTGGCGCCCTCCTTGACGAAGATCTCCACGACCGCGGAGTGCATCGAGTTCACGGAGTACGTCTGCGCCGTGCAGCCCTCGATGTAGTTCACCTCGGCGCCCTCCTCGACCACGATCAGCGTGTGCTCGAAGGTGCCCTCGCCCTGGCCCTCCATGCGGAAGTAGGCCTGGAGGGGGAGGTCGACCTTGACGCCGGCCGGGACGTACAGGAAGGACCCGCCGGACCAGATGGCGCCGTGCAGCGCGCTGAACTTGTTGTCCTGCGGCGGCACGCACTTGGTCCTGAAGTACTGCTCCATGAGCTCCGGGTACTCGGTCACCGCCGTGTCGGAGGAGCAGAAGAGGATCCCCTGCTTGGCGTACTCCTCCTTGAGCCCCTCGTAGACCGGCTCGTTGTCCCACACGCCGACGACGCCGGCCAGGTGCTCGCGCTCGGCCTGCGGGATCCCGAGGTCCTCGTAGGTCTTCTTCATGTCCGCGGGGACGTCGTCCCAGGAGTTGAACCGTCCGGCCGTGGGCGGCGAATACAGGACGAGGTCGTCGAAATTGAGCCCCGAGAGGTCCACACCCCACGTCGGAACCGGCTTGCGCTCGAAGATCTCGAACGACTTCAGCCGCTTGGCGCGCATCCAGTCCGGCTCGCCCTTGATCTTCGACATCTCCTCCACGACCTCGCGGGAGATGCCCTTGCGGGCGCGGAGCTGGCCCTGGTCGTCCTCGACGACCGGGGCGGGCCTGGTGATGCGCGTCTTGTCGGCTGAGGCCATGTTCCTCCGGGAAAGGGGATTTCCGTCCTGCGAGGTAGGGATTCTAGCGGTCGGGCAGAGCGCAACTCGAAGGAGCGTCATGAGTTGTGACGAACGAAACGAGGAGCGATGAGCCGCAGAGACCTCGAAGACCTGCTGGAGCGCATCGAGGACACCCGGGAGATCGTCCTGAGTCCGGGACGCCTCTCGCCCGCGGAGCTGCGCGACGAGCTGTACGCCGTCTGGGACGGCGCCCGCTGCGACGCCAACCACGCCTACGAGCGCTGGCTCACCGCCGGCGGGGCGGACGCCTACGCCGCCTACCGCGCCGCCGCCGACCGCGAGGACGCGGCCGCCGACGCCCTGGCCTCCAGCGCCGCCAGCCGGTAGGCGCCTACTCGGGCCACGACGCGTCGCCGGTCACGGCGCCGCGCATGACCTTCAGGTTCAGCAGCGCGCACTTGCGCCGGGTGGCGCTGATCGGGATCCCCAACAGGTCGAGGACCCAGTCGGCGTCGAGCTCGCCGACGTCGCCGACCTCCATCCCCACGTACTCCTCGGAGGCGATCGACGCCGCGGCCTGGGAGATCGCGCAGCCCTGCCCGTGGAAGCGCAGCTCGGCTATGCGCCCGTCGCGGACCACGATGTGCACCCCCAGCTCGTCCCCGCACAGCGGGTTGTGGTCGTGGGCGTCGAGGTCGTGCGGGTCCAGCTCGCCGAAGTTCCGCGGCTGCTTGTAGTGGTCGAGGATGTAGTCGCGGTACAGGTCGTCCATGGCCGGCTAAGCGAAGACCTTCTTGGCCTTGACCAGGGCCGCCACCAGCGCGTCCACGTCCGACGTGTCGTTGTACGGGCCGACCGACGCGCGGGCCGTGGCCGGGACGCCGAGGCGGCGCATCAGCGGCATCGCGCAGTGGTGCCCCGCCCGCACGCACACGTTCTCGCGGTTGATCAGCTCGGCCACGTCGTGGGGGTGGACGCCCTCCAGCTCGAACGAGATGACGCCGCCGCGGTCCTCGGCGCCGGGCGGGCCGATCACGCGCACGCCGCCGATCTCGGCCAGGCGCTCCAGCGCGTAGGCCACCAGCGCGCGCTCGTGGGCGCGGACGCTCTCCATCCCCAGGGCGGACAGGTAGTCGACGGCGGCCCCCAGCCCCACGCCCTCGGCCACCATCGACGTGCCGGCCTCGAACTTCCACGGCAGGTCGTTCCACGTGGACTCCTGCCAGTCGACGGTGCGGATCATGTCGCCGCCGCCCAGGAAGGGACGCATGTCCTCGAGGATCGAGCGGCGCCCGTGCAGGACGCCGATCCCGGTCGGCCCCAGCGCCTTGTGGCCGGTCCAGGCGTAGAAGTCCGCGCCCACGGCCGCCACGTCGACCGGCATCTGCGGCACCGCCTGGGCGCCGTCGACCACCGACAGCCCGCCCGCCGCGCGCACCCGCGCCGCGATCTCGGCCACCGGGTTGACCGTGCCCAGCACGTTGGACACGTGGGCGAAGGCGGCCAGCTTCACGCGTCCGCCGGCCAGCTCGGCGTCGAGCTCGTCCAGCGACAGCGTGCCCTCGTCGGACACGTGCAGGTAGCGCAGCTCGGCGCCCGTGTCGCAGCACAGCAGCTGCCAGGGGACGATGTTGGAGTGGTGCTCCATCTCGGTCAGCAGCACCACGTCGCCCGGTCCCACGTTGCGCCGGCCCCACGCGTAGGCGACCAGATTGAGCGCCTCGGTGGCGTTGCGGGTGAAGATCGTCGTCGGCGTCTCGGCGCCGGTGAACGCGGCCACGCGCTCGCGCGCGCCCTCGAACAGGTCGGTCGCCTCCTGGGCCAGCGTGTAGACGCCGCGGTGGATGTTGGCGTTGTGGCGGCGGTAGTAGTCGTCCATAGCCTGGATGACCGGCTCGGGCTTCTGCGACGTCGCCGCCGAGTCGAGGTAGACCAGCGGGCGCCCGTCGATCTCGCGCGACAGGATCGGGAAGTCGGCGCGGACGTCCAGCACCGGTGTCGTCGTGGTCGCCACGTCCGTCACTTCGCGGCCGCGTAGGCCTCGATGTCCGCCTCGGCGGCCGCCAGCTTGCGCGCGATGCGCTCGCGGACCAGGCGCTCGAGCCCCTCGTCCTCCAGCTGCACGATCACCGGCTCGAAGTAGCCCTCGACGATCACCCGCACCGCCTCGTGGCGCGACAGGCCGCGCGACTGCATGTAGAAGACCTGGCCCTCGTCCACCTCGCCCACCGTCCCGCCGTGCGACGCCGAGACGCTGTCGGTCTCCACGATCAGCGACGGGATCGCGTCCACCTTGGCGCGCGGCGAGAGCATCATCGAGTGCGTCTGCAGGTAGGTGTGCGACTCCTGGGCGTCCTTCACGATCTTGATCAGCCCCTCGTAGGACGCCCGCGACGCGCCCGTGGCCGCGCCCTTCCACACCGTGTCGCCGGTCGTGTGGCCGACCTCGTGCAGGTCGACCGTGAACAGGTCGAGGTGCTCCTCCTCCTCGGTGAAGTAGATCCCGCGGTGGCGCATGTCCGAGCCGGGCGCCGCCGTGGACAGCTCGATGTGCTGGCGCGTCAGGCGGCCGCCCAGGTGGATGGGGACCCACGTGGCGTGGCCGTCGCGCCCCACGCGCGTGAAGTGCGTGGAGACGTCGAACACCTCCTGGCCCTGCGCACCGCCCCAGTCCTGCAGGTGGGCGATCCGCGCCCGCGCCCCGTCGCCCAGGTAGCACTCGAAGTGCCCGGCGTGCAGGGCCTGGCCGGTGAAGTCGCCGGCCAGGTCGTACTCGCGCACGCGGAAGTCGCTGTGGGCGCCGCCGACCACGAGCGTGTGGGCGTACTGCGCCGTCCCAGCCTCGTCGATGACGTAGGCGATCTGGAAGGGACGCTCGACGACCACGCCATCGGGGACGTGCAGGAACGCGCCGCCGGTCCAGAACGCCGCGGCGGCCGCGTCGAGCTTGTGGCGGTCGTAGGGCAGGCGGGTCATGAAGTGCTCGCGGACGAGCTCGGGGTGCTCGCGGACCGCGTCCTCCAGCGAGCTGAAGACCACGCCCTGCGCCGCGACCTCGGGGTCGAGCTCGCAGTGCACGACGGTCGCGCCGCGCTGGACCAGCAGGCCGGCCGGGCGCTCGCCCTCCAGGGCCTCGGTCACCACCGGCGGGACGGCGCCCGCCTCGACGTGCTTGGGCTCCAGCGCGCCCAGGTCGAGGTCGCGCAGGTTGGTCGTCCAGAAGCCCGATCGCCGCCAGGTCGGCATGTCCAGGCGCTCGAACGCCTCCAGCGCGCCGGCGCGGATCTCC
>DATLOP010000083.1:0-3293 GCA_035536255.1 Solirubrobacteraceae bacterium | reverse complement strand
CGATCGCCGCGTGGCGGCTGGCGGAGCTTTACCGCGCCGCCGACGTCGATCCAAAAAACGTGCTCGTGCTCGAGCGCGGGCCGCGCTTCAAGCACACTGACTTCAAGCAGTCGATGCACATCGGCCACCTGTCGAACGTCTACAGCCTGATCCAGTCGACGCGGGGGGCCGGGGCCCAGATCGTCGTCGCGAACGGCGTGGGCGGCGGGTCCAACCTCTACCTCGCCGCGTCGATCCGGGCGCCGCAGGAGACCTTCGAGCGCCGCGACCGCCGTCCCGGCGACGGGCCCGAGCGGCGGATGTGGCCCGCGCCGATCTCGCGCCGCAGCCTGGACCCCTACTACGGCCGCGCCGAATTCGGCCTGCGCGTCAACCGTCCCGACTGGGACCAGGTCTCGAAGTCCGGCGGCCTGTGGGCGCGCACGCTGGCGGCGTCGGGCCACACGTGCGACCGCGTCCCGCTGGCCATCAGCCCCAAGCGCTGCGCCAACGCCAAGTGGTGCCACACCGGCTGCGTCTTCGGCGCCAAGAACTCGCTGATCACCAACTACCTGCCCAGCGCCGAGCGGATGGGGGTGCAGATCCGCCCCGGCGTGGAGGTCCAGTCGGTGCGACAGACCAGCGCGCGGCCGTGGCGCTACGTGGTCACCGCGCTGACCCGGGACGGCGCCACGGTGGAGCTCGAGTGCAAGGTCCTCGTCCTGGCCACCGGCGCGATGGGCAACGCGCCGATCCTCATGCGCTCGCGCAACGACCTGCCCGCGCTGTCCGAGCAGGTCGGCCGCCACCTCGGGGTCAACGGCGACCACGTCGCCGCCATCGAGTACGACCCGCGCCGGGTGCGCGACGTCCTCGGCCTGCCCGGATACGCCGACTTCCACAAGGGCAAGCCGATCACGACGATGACCTACGACTTCTGGGTGGGGCGCCGCGGCAACCGCTTCGACGGGACGCGCTTCACGCTCCAGGAGATCTTCCTCTCGGCGCTGACCAACTTCCTCTACGACGACGGGCGCGAGCCGGCGGGCGAGCCGTCGTGGTGGGGGGCGCAGAAGAAGCGGGCCGTGGCCAACTGGGCCAACCGCATCGAGCTGCTGGCCATGGTCGAGGACACCCACGACGGCCAGTTCTACGCCGCGCCCCGCCGCGGCGGCGCCGAGCGTCCCAACGAGGGCCCGGTGGGGGTCGGGCTGTTCAACTACGCACTGTCCGACCAGTCCGTGCGGGTGCGCGAGGCGGCCGACGCGGCGATGAAGCGGATCGCGCAGCGCCGCGGCGTCGGGCGCTTCATGCAGCTCACCGAGACCGAGGGCTCCTACGCCGCGCACCCGCTGGGGGGCTGCCGGATGGCCGAGACCCCCGCCCTCGGCGTCACCGACCACTCCGGAGCCGTGTTCGGCTACGAGGGCCTGTACTGCATCGACTCCTCGATCGTCCCGACCTCGCTGGGGGTCAACCCGTCGCTGACGATCGCCGCGGTGTCCGAGCGCTGCGCCGACCTGCTGGTGCGCCGCGCCGGCGACCTGGGCCTGCCCGCCCGCCCCGCCGCGATGCGCCCGGGCGTGCCGCGGGAGGTCGTCGGCGAGCGCGTCGTGGCGCCCGTCGCGCCGCGCCGGCGCGGTCGCCGGCGGCTGTAGGACCGGCTGCTACGGTTCCGCCCGTCGCCTCGATGAACGACGACGACCTACCCCGAAGTAGCCGGGCGCCGCGATGACGGCGCTCCTGCTCGCCGCCGTCGGCCTCCTCGTCCTGCTGAACGGGTTCTTCGTGGCGGCCGAGTTCGCGCTGGTGCGCGCGAGGAAGTCCAAGCTGGAGACGATGGCGCAGGAGGGGAAGTCCGGCGCGGCGACCGCCGTGCGCGAGATCGAGGACATCTCCGAGGCGCTGTCGGCGTGCCAGCTCGGCATCACCCTGGCCTCGATCGCCATCGGGTTCCTGGGCGAGCCGGCGATCGCCGAGCTGGTCGAGCCCGCGTTCGGCGGGCTCTCCCACGGCGCCGCGGTGGCGATCGCGGTGATCTTCGCCTACGTCGTCACGACATCGGCCCACATCACGGTGGGCGAGCAGGTCCCCAAGATCTACGCCATCACCAACGCCGAGACGATCGCCCGCCTGTCGGCGCCGCCACTGCGCGCCTTCCGGCTCACTTTCCGGCCCGCGGTGGCGCTGCTCAACCGCGTGTCCAACGGCCTGCTGCGGATCGTCGGCGTGCGGCCCGAGCAGATCTCCGAGGAGGAGGGCGGCACGCCCGAGGAGCTCAAGCTGATCATCGCCGAGTCCCTGCAGGGCGGGAAGATCGACCCCGGGGAGGCGGTCATGCTCTCCGGCGTCTTCCACCTGCACGAGCAGGCGGCGCGCCAGGTCATGACGCCGATCCCCGCCGTGGTGACGATCGACGTGTCCGACACCGTGCAGGAGGGCCTGCGCCGCTGCGTGGAGACCGGCCACACCCGGCTGCTCGTCGTCGAGGACGACAACGCCGACCGCGTGCGCGGCATCGTCCACGTGAACTCCCTGGGCCGCGCGCTGCTCGAGCGCGGGCCCGACGCGCCGCTGGAGCCGCTGGTCAAGGACGCGCCGATCATCCCCGAGACCAAGCCGCTGGACGACCTGCTGGCCGAGCTGCAGCGCCAGCGCACGAGCATGGCCGTGGTGGTCGACGAGTACGGCCGCGTCGTGGGGATCGTCACCGTCGAGGACATCCTCGAGGAGGTCGTGGGCGAGATCGAGGACGAGACCGACCCGGCGGGCGGCGCGGTCCGGCGCCTGCCCAACGGCGACTGGTTCGTCAGGGGTCATGTGGCCGTCACCGATCTGACCGACTACGGCGTCCAGCTGCCCGTGGACAGCGACGCCTACAACTCGATCGGCGGCTACGTCTTCGACAAGCTCGGCCGCCTGCCGCGGCGCGGCGACACGGTCAGCGCCGACGGCTATTCGATCCGCGTGGAGTCGGTGCGCGAGAACCGCATCGAGGCGGTGCGGGTTCGCGCGCGCGGACCAACCTCTTAGGGTACGTTTCTATCCGCACAACCGTCCGAGCCCGGTCCTGCCGGGCTCCCGGCGGTTGAGGAGGAGAGACGGTGGACGTCGATGAGGCAGCCCACCGCCGCTTAACGAGACCGGCCCGCGGGGAGCGGGCCGGTCTTCGTATGGGAGGAGGTGCGGCTTGAGGTACGTCGCCCACCCATCCTCGGGCGCCGCCCTCAACCGGCCCTAAAAGGTTCCTCAGGAGTACGTGTGGAAGCCGCGGCCGGCCTTGCGGCCGAGGGCGCCGTCGGCCACCAGGGCGC
>DATLOP010000082.1:0-2166 GCA_035536255.1 Solirubrobacteraceae bacterium | reverse complement strand
CGAGGACGCACTGCAGGAGGCGCTGCTGGAGGCGCCGCGTGTGTGGCCCGAACACCCGCCGCGCGACCCGCGCGCGTGGCTGGCGACGGTCGCGACCCGACGGCTCGTCGACGCCCGCCGCAGCGAGGCCGCCCGTCATCGCCGCGAGGTGGCGGGCGCCGGATGGCCCGAGCCGCGGGCGGGCGGGCCTACTCCCGAGGAGGGCGACGACACCCTCTTCCTGCTCTTCTGCTGCTGCCACCCCGATCTCGCGCCCGCCTCCCAGGTGGCGCTGACCCTGCGCGCCGGCGGCGGCCTCACCACCCGGGAGATCGCCGACGCCTTCTACGTGCCGGAGGCGACGATGGCGCAACGGATCAGCCGCGCCAAGCGCGCTTTAGCCGGCCCGCCCGCCCGCCGCCTGGACCAGCCCGGTGACCTCGCCGTCGTGCTGCGCGTGCTCTACCTCGTCTACACGGCCGGGCATACGGGCCCGCCCACCCGGGTCGACCTGACGCGCGAGGCGATCCGGCTCGCCCGCCAACTCACCCTCGCCACCGAGGAACCGGAGGCGCGCGGCCTGCTCGCGCTGATGCTCCTCAACCACGCCCGCCTCCCGGCGCGATCCGACTCAGAGGGTCGCATCGTCACGCTCGACCGGCAGGACCGTGGCCTGTGGGACGGGCGCGAGATCGCCGAGGGCGTGCGCGTCCTGCAATCGGCGCTGGCCGTTCAGCGCCCCGGGCGCTACCAGATCGAGGCCGCCATCGCCGCCCTGCACGACGACGCGGCCAGCGCCGACGAGACCGACTGGCCGCAGATCCTCGCCTGGTACGACGACCTCGTCGCGCTCGCCGACGACCCGGTGCGCCAGGACCCCGCCGCCGTGCTCGGCCGCGCGGTCGCGGTCGGCCACGTCCTCGATCCCGCCGCGGGGCTGCGCGAGACCGATCGGCTGCGCGAGGTGCTCGGCGAGCGCCACCGGTGGCATGCCGTCCGCGGCCACCTGCACGAGCTCGACGGCGACCTGCCCGCTGCCGCCACGGCGTACGTCGAGGCCGCCCGGCGCGCGACGAACGTCGCCGAGCGCGACCACCTGGTCCGTCAGGCCGCCCGCGCTCGGGCCGCCGAGCCGTAGGAATGTCGTCTCACTGAGCGTCCTCCGCCCGGACAGCGGCAACCCCAGGACCACCACCCGTAGCTCACCGACTCCAAAGAGAGGAAGGTCGTGGACCCGCAACAGATCACCGAAGCGCTCGAGCATCCCGGTGCGCGGAACCTGCTCGCCTCCGCGCCGCCGCGCCCCGACAGCCGACCCGGCCGTCGGATGGCGACGGACGGGGCTTCACACGAACGGGCTGCGCCTGCTCGCCGGCCGGTAGACGACCGGTGCGGTATGCATCGTGTTGAGCGGCGGCCAGATCGGTGATGCTGTAAGGGGTTGGAAATCTGAATCGCATGATCCTTGACACGCTGGAGATTCCGATCGTCCTCGCGCCGTTGGCCGGGGGGCCGGCGACGGTCGACCTGGCCGTCGCGGTGAGCGACGCTGGTGGCCTGGGCTTTCTGGCCGCGGGCTATCGCACCGCTGCCGACATGCGCGATCAGGTCCGTGCGTTCCGCGACCGCAGCGAGATGCCGTTTGGCGTCAATGTCTTTACTCCGCCGGCGTCCGCGACCGAGCCCGCCGTCTATGCGAGCTACGTCGAGCGCTTGCGAAGCGAAGCAACCGGGGCCGGGGTGCAATTAGGCGAGCCGCGCGTCGATGACGATGACTGGCAGGCGAAGCTCGCGGCGCTGTCAGAGCTCGCGGTGCCCGCCGTGTCGTTCGTCTTCGGCTGCCCGTCGCCCGATGTGATCGCCACGCTTCGCACGCGCGGCAGCTCGGTGTGGGTGACGGTGACCAATCCCGCGGAGGCTCGTCAGGCCGAGGATGCGGGTGCCGACGCACTCGTCGTCCAGGGCTACGAGGCGGGCGGACACCGCGCGTCGTTCTCAGACAGCACCGATTCGGCCTACGGGCTGCTGGCACTGCTGCAACTCGTCGGCGCGCAAACGAACGTCGCGTTGATCGCCGCGGGAGGGGTCGCCAGCGGGCGTGGTGTCGCTGCCGTGCTGGCGGCGGGCGCGCGCGCGACCCAGATCGGCACGGCGTTTCTGCGCTGCCCCGAGGCCAGCACGTCCGCG
>DATLOP010000081.1:0-4119 GCA_035536255.1 Solirubrobacteraceae bacterium | reverse complement strand
ACAGGCCCGCCGCCGCGAGTCCCAGCGCCGGGCCGCGCTCCCAGCGCCCGGCCACGACGACCCCGCGCGGGCGCGCCGCCACCAGCGCGGCCAGGGCGTCCAGCGCGGGCGGGTCCGGGCGCAGCTCGGACCGCCCGTGCGCGGTCCACGGCGCGTCGTCCGGGCGCCCGGAGTCGTCGGGCGCCAGCTCGCCCGACGGGACGAGCGGCTCGCGCAGGGGGAAGTTGAGGTGCACGACGCCGGCCCGGTCCTCCTGCGTCGTGCGGTAGGCGCGGGCGGCCAGCGCGCGCATCCAGCGCAGCCGCTCCGGGGTGGCGTCGTGCGTCCCGACCTCGAAGAACCACTTGGCCGCCGAGCCGTAGAGCTTGACCTGGTCGATGACCTGCCCGGCGCCGACCTCGCGCAGCTCGGGCGGACGGTCGGCGGTGAGCACGACCAGGGGCACGCGCGCCTCGCGCGCCTCGTGCACCGCCGGCGTCAGCTCGGCCGCCGCGGTCCCCGACGTGCAGGCCACGGCCACCGGGCGGCGCGACGCCTTGGCCGCACCCAGGGCGAAGAACCCCGCGCAGCGCTCGTCGACGTGCGACCACGTCCGCAGGCGGCGCTCGCGGGCCAGCGCGAGGACGATGGGGGAGGAGCGCGAGCCGGGCGACGTGCATGCGTCGGTCATCCCGCAGCGCGCCAGCTCGTCGCAGAAGGCGCGCAGGAGCAGATGCGTGTCGTCGCCGGGCACCGCGGCGAACCGTATAGCGGGCATCATTGGGCGGTGCCCACCGCCGTCGTCGCCCTGCACGGGTTCACCAACACCGGCCGCAGCTGGGACGCCGTCGCGGCGCGCCTGGAGCCGGGACGCGCGTTCCTGGCGCCCAACCTGCGCGGCCACGGGGAGGCGGGCGCGATGCGGCCGGTCACGCCCGAGGCGTGCGCGGCCGACGTGGCCGCCCTGGCGCCCGAGCGCTTCGTCCTCGTGGGCTACTCGATGGGCGCCCGCGTGGCCCTGCGCGTGGCGCTGGAGGCGCCCGAGCGCGTGGAGGCGCTGGTCCTGATCGGGGCCACGCCCGGCATCGCCGACCCGGTCGAGCGCGCGGCGCGCGCGGAGGAGGACGAGGCGCTGGCGGCCCAGATCGAGGCGTCGAGCATCGAGGCGTTCGCCGACCGCTGGGCGCGCAACCCGCTGTTCAAGGGCCAGGCGGCCGAGGTGGCGCAGGCCGCCCGCGCCGACCGCCTGCGCAACGACCCGGCGGGCCTGGCCGCGGGGCTGCGCGGGCTGGGCCAGGGCGCGTGCGAGCCCCTGTGGGGACGGCTGGACGAGCTGCGCATGCCCGTGACCCTGGTCGTGGGCGAGCGCGACGCTCGCTATCGCAAGCTGGCCGAGCGGATGGCCGTGGCGCTCCCGCGGGCCGACCTGCTGACCGTCCCGGCGACCCGCCACGCCGTCCACCTCGAGGCCCCGGAGATCGTCGCCCAGGCCATCGAGCGCGCCGCAACCCTCCCGGCCCGGGCGGGTTGAGGACGGCGTGAAGCGCCTCGTCCCGGCTCTCCTTACCTTCGCGAGCCTCGCGGGTGTCGCGCACGCCCAGGGTGGAGGCTCTGCCCCCACGACCGGGTCTGACCCCACGGCCGGCCTCACCACACGCCAGCTCGTCGGGCAGGCGACGATCTTCTCCTACGACGGGACGAGCCCGCCCGCGGCCCTGCGCCGCCGCATCGCCCGGGGGGAGGCGGCCGGGATCATCCTGTTCCGCCAGAACGTCGGCACGCGGGCGCGCCTGCGCGCCGCCATGCGCAGCCTCCAGTCCATCCCCCGCCCGGCCGGCCTGCGCGCGCCGCTGCTCGTGATGATCGACCAGGAGGGCGGGCAGGTAAAGCGCCTCAGCGGCCCGCCGTCGCGCTCCCCGGCCGCCCTGGGCCGCCTGAACAGCACGGCGCTGGCACGCCAGGAGGGACGCGCGACGGCGGCCAACCTCCGCGACGTCGGGGTCAACGTGAACCTGGCGCCGAACTTCGACGTGGGCCGGCCGGGGTCGTTCCAGTCGCGCACCGAGCGCGCCTACTCGCGCGACCCGGCGCGCGTGGCGCGGATCGGCAACGCCTTCGTCCGCGGCCTGCAGGAGCGCGGGGTCGCCGCGACGCTCAAGCACTACCCGGGGATCGGGTCGGTGGCGCGCAACGAGGACGACGTGGCCCAGCGCGTCGGTCTGTCCCTGGCCGGCCTGCGCCGCCTCGACGAGTCGCCGTTCGTGTCCGGCGCGGCGGCGGGGGCCAAGCTGGTGATGACGAGCACCGCGATCTACCCCGCGCTGTCCAACCGCCCGGCCATGCTCTCGCCCCGGATCTCGACCCAGGAGCTGCGCGGCCACGCCGGCTTCCGCGGCATCGCGATCTCCGACGACATCAACGTCGTCGCTCTGCGGCGCTTCGGCACGCCCGCCACCCTGGGCCGCCTGTCCCTGCAGGCCGGCAACGACCTGCTCCTGTACTGCGGCGGCTACGCCACGGGCTCGCGCTCGGCCGACGCCGTCGCCCGCGACGTCACGGCCGGCCGCGTCTCCATCGCGCGCCTGCGCGACTCCGTCCGCCGCGTCCTCGCCCTGCGCGCCGAGCTGGGCTAGGGAACGCGGATCAGCAGCCGGATGCGGCCGATGACCTCGCTCAGCGTGGCGTCACCGACCCAGCCCCGCCGCCGGATCAACCGGCGGCGACTGACGGTTCGCACGTGATACGGCAGGGCGTGGGACACGGCTCTCAGCCCGCCCTCCGGGGGGTCCACACGGACATCCAGGCGTGTGGGGTTCGAGCGGCTGAGCGGGACGACGATGACCAACCCGCTCGGTCCCCGACCGATGGCGTCGACCGAGATGACCAGGCAGGGCCGGCGTCCGGCCTGCTCATGGCCGACGACCGGATCGAGCTCGCAGTCCCAGACCTCGCCTTGTCCCGCGCTCGGAACCTTCAACCCGGGGTGCCCGAGTCGGCATCGACAGGGGCGCTGGCCGTCTCCCAAGCGTCGATCTCCGCCTCGAACCCGGCCCAGGCATCGGGATCGCGCCGCAACCGGGCAAAGTCCTCGTTCATGCCCAGGAGCAGGCGGTGCTGCTCCTCCTTCTGCACCAGGCGATCGATCAGCTCAGGGGCGGTCACTCGATCCTCCCTGGCCAGCCGGTTGAGCCGGTCGCGCGTCTCCGGCCGGACTCTGAGCGTCGTCGTGGCCGCCATGCCCACGATTGTAGACGGGAACGTATACGTACGACCATCACTCGAACCGTACGAGCACAAGGCGCAAGAATCACCATCCCGGTGTGCCGGATCAGCGCGCCCGCGGGTCGCGCCACGGCGGCGGTTCTAAGTTCGCGACTGCGGCGGCCTTGGTCCCAGGCCGGGCAGGTCAGGGACGGCAATGGACCCGTCGCGCGGGGGGAACGGGTCGCCGGCGTCCGCGAACAGCGACAGGGTGGCCAGCCCGCACGGTCGCGTGACCCGCAGCGCGGCGGCGGCGTGCAGCGCGGCGGCGATGCCGGCCGGGCCGTCGAAGGTGGAGGCCAGGTACACGTCGCTGCCCGCGGCGCGGGCCGCCGCGGCCGCCTCCAGCAGCGGCCCGAGCCCGCCCAGCGCGGCCACCTTCAGGCACACGGCGTCGGTCGCGCCGGACCCGGCGGCGCCCGGCTCGCGCGACGCGGTCTCGTCCATGGCGATCGGCACGTCGACGGCCGCGCGCACGGCGCGCAGCGCCTCGACGCCGTGGACGGGCTCCTCGCACAGCTCGATCCCCACCGGCGCCAGCGCGCCCAGCGCCGCCACCGCCTCCTCGACCGTCCACGCGCCGTTGGCGTCGACGCGGATCGCCACGTCCGGTCCGGCGGCGGCGCGCACCGCGGCCAGCCGGCCGGCGTCGTTCCCCGTCGCCACCTTGACCTTCACGCAGCGAAAGCCCGCCCGGACGGCCTCCGCCGCGGCCCGCGACGCGCCCGCCCGGTCCTCGGCGCCGATGAGGGCGTTGACCGGCACCGCCTGCAGCGGCCCGCCGAGGGCCCCGCCAGAGGCGTCGCCGAGGGCCCCGCCGGCGCCGCCGCCAAGGGCCCCGCCGGAGGCGCCGCCGCCGAGGGCCCCGCCGCCGGCAGC
>DATLOP010000080.1:0-15045 GCA_035536255.1 Solirubrobacteraceae bacterium | reverse complement strand
GGTCTCGCGACCGTTCGGCGGTTGGCTGTCGGACCGGATCGGCGGCGCGCGGGTCACCCTGTGGGTGTTCCTGGGCATGGCGGTGTTCACCGCGACCGCGATCGCCGGGGTCCAGAACCGGAGCTTCCCGGCGTTCTTCGGCTCCTACATGGTCATCTTCCTGCTGGCCGGCATGGGGAACGGCTCCACGTACCGGATGATCCCGTCCATCTTCGCCGCGCTCGGCCGCAAGCACGCGGAGGAGAACGGGCTCAGCGCGAAGGAGACCGCGCTGTCGTTCAAGCGCCGGGCGGCCGCCGTGATCGGCATCGCCGGGGCGATCGGCGCGTTCGGAGGCTTCCTGATCCAGGTGATCTTCCGCGAGGCCAGCCTGGGGGTGTCGGCCCTGGTCAAGGCGGCCGAGACGCCGGCCGCGAAGCTCGCGGTCGCCCAGGCGCACGCCGACTGGGCGATACCGGCGCTGGCCGTCTTCCTCGGCTCCTACGTCGTGCTCGCCGGCATGACGTGGTTCTTCTACCTCCGCCGGTCCTTCGCGGTGGAGCGGGTGCCGAGCCTGGCCTACGAGTCGGTGTGACCTCAGAGGGAGCCGGCGTCCTCGAAGTCCGCGCGCATCTGCGCAAGCGCGGCGAGGTCCTTCTCCCGCCCGGCCGCCTCCTTGGAGCGTAGTACGTCCTCGGGGTCGGCCACCACGATGGTCAGCGCGGAGTCGACCTTCACCTGGCGAGCCCGAACCAGCCAGTCGGTGTACTCGCCGACGGCATCTGCGCGCCGGACGATCTCGAGCCTGCCGTAGGGGGTCTGGAACACGGTCCCGAGCCCTCCGATGCGTCCAGGGCCGGCTCTGACGCTTGCCAGCGCTGCGTTGAGTCTCAGCACGTTGACCTCCGCCGTCGACACGGAGATGTCAAGGTCGGCCGTCGCCCCCTGCCAGCCGTGCACCTGGGCCGCGACGCCGCCGACACGACGAACTCGACCCTGTGCCGGACGAGGGCGCGCAGCAGAACGGCTTGGTCTGACGCCAGCGGGCTCATGCCGCGTCTCGCGCCGCGACCTCGGACAGCAGCGCGCGCAACCCCGGCGCTCGCGCGCGTTCGGCCTCACGTGGCGAGGCATCGGCCATGCGCAGTAGATCCCGTGGGTGAGCGACGGCCACCGTGGTCTTGTCGTCCACCCGCGCGCCTTGCGCGGCGCGGCGTAGATCCGGGTAGTCGCCGGTGCCGGCGACGTCGGACGCCAAGACGACCACGCCGCCGCGCGGCAGGGACCAGTGAGCCCGACGGTCGCTGGAGGCCCAGCGGTCCTCCGTATCGGACGGAACCAGCCCGGTTTCGCGCATCTCCACCTCCGTGGTGAAGGGGTCCTCGCTGACGAACTCGACGTGGATGGCGGCGGGCCGCTGCGGCCCCCCCTGCAGAACCGCTGCCATGCCGCCGATGGCGATCGTCGACGTGCGCGCCTCGGCCAACCAGCGCAGCGCGCGCAGGACGTCTCGGCCGGCCCCCCTGGGCAGGAGGCGCCTCAACCGCTGCGCCGGCGCGAGCTCCAGCTGCTCGGCGACCTGCTCTCCCAGGCTGGGATCTCGTTGCGCGATCCGCGTCATGAGCTCGAGGTCGCAGGCGGCGATGACGGCTTGCAGCGTGGCCAGGGAGGGCTCACGCGTGCCGCTCTCCCAGCGGGCGATCGTCTCGCGAGGATGTCCGCTGCGAGCGGCGAGCTGCTGCTGGGTGATCCCGGCGCGCTGGCGCGCGATCCGTACGATGTCCTGGCTTCTCACGATCCGATCGTAGCCGATATCTCACGCTTGTCGTGACGCATGCGGCACGACTATAGTATCCGTTCCGTCACTTTACTAGTGCCGTCTCGGCTACAAAGACGGCGCGCGCGCGGCCGGGCCCTGAAACCCCCACCAGGCGTCCGCAGACCGCCGTCAGGCGGCCCGCAGCGCGTAGTCGGCGGGGTCCAGGCGGCGCGTGCGCTGCCAGAGCCGCCAGGTGAACCCGCGTCAGCGCGCGGTAGTAGGTATCCGAGAGCGTAATCCGCTTGCAGCCCAGCGTTCGGATGTCGATGTGGTGGCCGCCGACGCCGCAGTTCAGGTGGCCTATCCCGCACGTCCGTGTGCCGTGCATGTCGAACTGGTGGGTGTGGTCCCAGCCATAGATCGGAAAGCGCCTGTGCTCGCCGCCGCCTCGCAGCACCAGGTTGTCGTAGGCCACGTATCCCGTCTCGGGGTCACCGTCGCCCTCGATCGCGTGCCGGTTGAAGTCGAAGACGTTGCGCTCGATCCAAGCGAACGAGCCGTCCTTCACGGCGATCCCGTACCCGTCCCTCCCGTAGCGCCGGTTGTGGTGGATGTAGTTGTCGTGCACGCGGACCCGCGGAGGTCCGGTGGGGGCGATCCGGTCCTCCGCGACGTCTCGGAGCTCCACGGGCGAGGACGAAAGAGGGCCCACCCCCTTCCCCGTCTAGAACGAGGTCGGGGCTGGACGGCCGGTCGAACCGTCCAGCCGTTGGCCCTCAGGCCAAGACTGTCCACTTCGCGCGGGTCCTTCCCCACCGAAGGTAGCGCTCTCACGCGCCCTTGACTGATTTACCTCCACCACCCCCGCACCCCCCCGCAAGGCTGTTTGGGCGCTGGGTATATAACTGGTCTGTGATGTCCCGTGAGCAGCACTCCGATACGCAACGCTCCCCGGCGATGGAGATCTCGAACACCGTCGTCCACCTCATGAAAGAGCACACGGGCAAGGGACCGCCGAAGTGCCGGACTTACGTCCAGGACGAGTTGGTCACGGTCCTCATGCGCGGCGGCTTCTCGCAGGTCGAGCAGACGCTCTTCGAAGCTGGCAAGTGGATCGACGTGCGCAGTGGACGCCAGGACGTGCAGGACACGCTTGCGGCGAGGTTCATCGAGGCCATCGAGAAGATCTTGGTTCGCAAGGTCATTGCCTTCATGAGCGCCAGCCACCAAGACCCCGACTTGCAAGTCGAGCTGTTCCTGCTGGAACCGCACCCCGAGGACGGCCTGCTCGCCTAACTGACCATGGAGTCAGTTCAGACTAGAGCCGGCGCGTGTAGAGGCGATGGCGGGTCGTGCGCCCGGCCCGCGTCACGGTGAGCGTCACCGTGTGGCTGCCCGGCCGGAAGTGATGGGCGGGGACCACCAGCCGGTGTGTCCCGGCGCGGCGTGATCCCACGGCGACCAGGCGCAGGACCCGGCGGCCGCGGCTGACGGTGATGGCGACCCGCGCCGCGCTGCGGAGCGTGAACCCGAGCCAGAGCGGGCGGCGGTGGCTGCCACCGAACACCGGCCGAGCCAGCGAGAGGTAGGAGACCAGCGCACAGGGCGCCGTGCGGAAGTACCCGGGCAGGACGCGCCAACGTCCCCGCCGGCGCTGCAGTCCGATGAGGCGCGTGTCGAGCGCGCCACCGGGGCTGCGAACCTGCAGGCGCGCCGACCAGTGGCCGTCGTGGAGACCTCCGGCGCGGCCGTTCCAGGCGAACGGGCGTGCACGGCGGCCGAAGTCGACCCGGCGGCGCCCGCCGACGAAGCGCCCGATCGTCTGCTCGAACAGCTCCACGCGCGTGGGCGGGCGGCCCGCGCGGGGCGTGAACGCAAAGCGCAACCCCGTCCCGTGGGCGCGGACGGCCGCGCTGCGGAAGCCGCTCGCCCGCGCGCAGGGCGCGGCGCCGCGGCTGGTCGTTTCCGGCGGCGCAGTGACGCCCGTCGTTCCCGACGCCGGGGTGACGCCTGGCCCGGCTCCGTTGCCGCCGGCCGCCGGCTGGTCGACCGGCAGCGTGACCTTGATCGAGCGCAGGTTGACCTCTCCCCCCGCGCGCTGGCCGTCGTAGACCGACGTCTGCGGGACGATCTGCAGCGAATAGCCCGCCTGGGTGCTGCGACTGGCGATCCGCTCGAGCGGAAGCGTCAGCTCATGTTGCTGTCCGTCGAGCGAGATCGGGATCGGCGTGGCCAGGTTGTTGACGACGATGTTGCGACTCTTGTCGACGATCTGGGCGTACACGAAGGTGCGCGGCTGGGGACCGCTCGGGCTTCCAACGCCGATCGTCGAGCTCCCGGTGGCCGTGTAGGTGAGTGATAGCTGGGGTTCGCCCAGGACGATCGACTCGGCTGCCAGGCCCTTGGACTGCGGCGTCTCGATTGGGATCTCCACCCCGGCCTGAGGCGTCGCGGCGACCCCGCCGCCGCCCTGCTCACCCGGCGTGAGCGGCAGCACGCCGCTGCCCTCCCCACGCAGCTCGCCGGTCAGCCCGAGCGGGTATCGCTCGCTCGCGTTCCATCCCCCGCCCTCGTCGATCCACTCGAACTCAGGCCCCGTCGACACGCTCTCGCGACCGCGCACGTGGTGGTCGAACCAGGCCAGCACACGCCGGTTGACGTGCTCGCGCGATCCCGGCTCGGTGAAGCAAGCGCCGTGGCCGCCGCAGAACCAGATCATCTTCGTCTCCGTCCCGCCCGCGGCGAGCGCCTCGTAGTTGCGATGCGCCTCGTCCAGCGTGAACAGGGTGTCGACCGTGCCCTGGAGCAAAAGCGTCGGGGTTTCGATGCGGTCGAGCAGGAAGTTCGGGCCGCGCTCGGCGAACCACTGCCTCGTCGCGGGCTCGATCATCCCCGACGTCGTCCCCTGCTGGGTCGCGTCGTAGACCTCCTGAGCCATGTGGCCGGTCTGGATCCCGGCCGGGCTCAGCACGCCCGGGAGGGTGGTCATGGGGACGCCGGCGCCGACGAGGATCGCCGCCCAGCCCGCCTTGACCGCCTCGTGCTTGAACAGGCTGGTGACGAGCGAGTTCCAGGCGATCGAGGGCGCGATCGCCTCGACGCGGTGGTCGCGCGCCGCGGTGACGAACTGGTTGCCGCCGCCGTACGAACCGCCGACCATCCCCACCCGCGGGTCGCCCGGCGCATCGGTGATGGCCTCGGGCTGGGCCGCGACGTAGTCGATCAGGCGCTGCATGTCGCGCGCCTCGACCTCGGGGCTGTCGACCTGGGCCGTGCCGCCCGAGCGCCAGAAGCCGCGGGCGTCGAAGGTCAGGACGTTGTAGCCGGCGGCGGTGAACGTCTCGATCGGCGGGTTCCCGAAAACTCCCTCGGCGCCCTCCTCGGCTTCGTTGCCGCGACACCGGCGACCCGGGATGCCCCAGCCCGAACCGGCGATGATCGTCGGCGCCCGCCCTTCCGGGTCGAGCTGGTCCGCCGCCGCCGGGCACCACTGCACGAGGATCTCGGTTCCGTCGAACGACGTCACCGTCGTCTGATGCTCGCCCGAGGACGGCGGCGGCCCCTCGAAGCGAGTCGCCATCAGCCGCTGGCGGCCATCGATCGCCTGAACGAAGGTGGCATCGGCCTGCCGGGCTCTGGCAGCGGCGCCATTCGAGCTCTTGCCCCGCACCGCCCCCGCCCCCGCCCCGTCGGAGGCCAGCGACACCGGAGAGATCCACCGCCCTCCGGTCGCCCGGCGCGTGGCCTTGACGTCGTTGTCGTCCTCCGTCAATCCGAAGCTGTCCGCCGGCGCGTCGTCGTAGACGATCGTCGCGGTCCCCTCAGCGTCGACCGCCAGGTCGTAGTTGCCGACCGTGCGTTCGTCGTCGGGTGACGGCGTCACCGGCTCGGAGCTCTCGTCGTCGGTGAAGTGCTCGTTGGCCGGCGACACGCGCTCGGGATGCCGGAACCCCTGGTCGCCGCTGCGCTCGGCGGAGTACACGCGGTAGAAGTTCCCGCTCTCCTGCTGCAACCAGGCGGCGGTGACGCGGCCTTCCGGATCGGCGACGACCGAAGGGTCGTCGGCTGGCGAGGCCACGGGCCTCGGCGTCGAGAGGAGCTCCACGTCGCCAAGCTCGGCGCCCGGGAGCCAGCGTCTGGCGAAGGCGCGGCCGAGCTCCGGCTGCCCGCTCGGCGATTCCAAGTAGACCGCGGTGATCGCGCCGCGAGCGTCGATCGCCACTTCATGCCCGCCACCAGTGACGCCCGATCTGTTGCTGCCCCCGGGAGCGATGAGAGGCTTCTCATCGGAGAAGTCCGCGTCGCCGACAAGCCGGCGTCTCACGAATGCGTGCTGCTCGCCGGCATCGCCCCGGGTGTAGGTCACGGCGACGTCGCCCCGCCCGTTGACGGCGATCTCCACATCCGCCCCGTCGGCGATCTTCGTCGGGGTGCTCCAGATGTTGGTCGCCCTGTCGAGACGGGAGAAGACGATGTCGCCGGTCCCGGAGCCCGAGTTGACGGTCGCTGCGTAGGCGTTTCCGTCGTCATCGATCGCCACTCTCGGCCACGCTCCAGAAGACCCTACGAACTGAACCGCGGGCCCTGGGTCGGGCTCGCTGGCGAGCCAGCGAGCCGCCTCACCCCTCTGAGAGAGGTGTCGCCAACCCCCGATCGCGTCGCCGGCGGCGTTGGCCGCCAGGTCGACCGGGTACGGAGCCTGCTCGGTGTCTCCGGGGGCAAGCGCGCTCGACCGCGGAGACCCCCAGCTCGCCGCGTCAGGCGCACGGCGAGCGAGGTAGGCCTGGGTGTAGGCCCCGTCCTTCGGGTGGAAGAACAGCGCCGTCGTCAGCCCGCTCGCCCCCGAGACGACGTCGTTGACCGGCCACTCCCGGCTGGCGTGGGAGGTGACCTCGCCGAATCCTCCGCCCTGGTGGTCGATCGGCTGCACGGGCTCCCAGGCGGCGAGCGCGCCCGCGGGCGCCGCCAGGCAGAACGCGGCCACCATGCTCACGATGGCGCGGGCCCGCCGCGCGCGTTCGCATCGACCCCCGGTACCCCCCTTGGTCACGACACCACAGTCGCATAAGGCGCGGTGCATAGCGATGTCGGAAGCACCCGATTTCGGTGGGCCCACCTGTGCTTCCGCACAACCTGGCGGCGAGCACGACGAGGTAGCGTCCGTATTCCGATGACTCCCTCGTCCACGGACGGCGCGCCGGGCGCGGGCGATCCCCCTCGGAAGACTCCCTCGATAGAGAGGCTGATCGAGCAATTCGCCCCGGTCGCCGCTGACCTGGCGCGCGTCTCCGACGACCTCATCGACCGGATCACGACAGCGATTCGCGACGAGGTCCCGAGCTACCAGCCGATCAACTACTCCGGACTGCGCGAAGCCGTCTCGGTCCCGGTGCGCCGGGGACTCGAGGCGGCGAGCGGGAAGGCGGCCCCAACCGGCTCCGATCTCGAGGAGGCAGTGGTCATCGGTCGCGAAGCCGCCAGCTTCGGGATTCCGGCCGAGGGGCTGCTGCAGGCGATCCGGGTCGGCGTCAGGATCTTCTGGACGGCTTGCGTCGAGTCGGCAAACGCCCACGACGTCGATCCGAGGACCCTGGTCGACGCCGCCGAGCTGATCTGGGGGTGGTCGGACGACATCGGGCTCGCCCTGGTCCGGGGCCACCGTGACATCGCCGTTGAGAAGGCGCTCGAGGTCGAGCACGAACGATCGAAATTCCTGCTCGGGACTCTCCAGGGATCGCTGGCCGGGCACGACCTGCGCCGCGGCGCGGAGCTCCACGGCCTCGCGCTCGAGCGCGAGTACGTGCCGTTGCGGGCTCGCGCGTTCAGCGATGCCCGCTCGGCAGCTCACTGCGAGCGGGCCCTCCGGCATGCCTTCGGACCGGCGACCGAGGGCGTCCTCGTGTGCCGGGTGGACGGAGACCTGGTGGGCATCGCCCCGAAACGACCGGCGATCGACGACCCCGAGGTCGTGGTAGGCCTCGGACCGGCTGCATCGCTGGAACGCATCGCTCCCTCCTACGGAGAAGCACTACGCGCGCTGGAGGCCGCGGCGCGCTTCGGGATGCGGGGAGCGTTCGAGCTGGCCGACCTCGGACTGCTTCCCTCGGTGGCCGACGAGACGAGCGTCGGCGAGCGACTCGTCGCCCGCTACCTGGTCCCATTCCGCGACGGCTCGCAGACCGGCGAGCAACTGGAGCAGACGCTGCGCGCGTATCTCGAAGGCGGTCTGCGCACCGAGGCCGCGTCGCGGGCGCTCCACGTGCACGTCAACACGCTGCGCAACCGGCTGCGGCGGATCGAGGAGCTGATCGGGATCGACTTCCGGGACCCAGGGCACATCGCCGAGCTGTGGTGGGCCCTCGCGTACAACCGCATCAGCCAGCAGCTGTAGCTGAGCCCGGTCCCCCGGCGATGGCGAGACGACGCAGGCGGTCAGCAGAACTGCGGGCCGAGCGGCCCGGCGATGTTGTTGCTCTCGTTGCTCTCCGAGACCTGGTTGAGGGTGTCGGCCCGCGCCTCGCGCTGCTCGCAGCGCGGGTTGTAGGACGTCGTCGCCGACTGGCCGGGCGCGAGCCCCGAGAAGGTGTGGTGCTCCTCGTTTGTCGCGCTGACCACGCTGACCCGGAACGGCCCGGCGGACCCGTTCCCCTGGTTGGTGACCGTGAACTGCTCGAGCGTGAAGTCAGAGATGACGAGGTCGGACGCGGGCGCGGGCCCGGTGGCCGGCGGCTGCGGCGGCGGCGCGGGCGGAAGCTCGGTCGGGGGAGGCGGCGGGGGCGGCGGGCAGTTCGATGGGACGTCGCGGGTGCGGCGGATGAACGTCCAGTGCGTGTTGCGAGAATGCTGGTACCACCACGTCCGGCCCGTGGGGAGGAAGTTGTCGAGCTGGTCGTCTCCGTCGATCAGGCAGGGGCGCACGCGGAACCTGAAGTTCACCTGGTTGGCGGCCTGGCAGACGTTGCTCTGGGTCCACTGCACGGCCGAGCGGATCGAGCCGTGCCGGAAGGTGTTGTAGTAGATGGTGGCGCCGCAGGGCCGCTCCTTCGGCGTGCCGCGGATCTTGACCCCCGGCGCCCGGGTGTACCAGAAGGCGTTGTGGCGGATGTCGATGTGGTGGCCGCCGATGCCGCAGTTGTAGAGGGAGTCGCTGAACAGGCTCCCGATCCCGCAGTGCTTGGACCCGTGCATGTCGAACTGGTGCGTGTAGTCCCAGCCGTAGATGGGGAAGTGGCGGTGCTCGCCGCCGCGCGGCAGCACGAGGTTGTCGTAGGCGAGGTATCCCGTCGCGGGGTCGCCGTCGCCCTCGATCGCGTGCCGGTTGTAGTCGAAGACGTTTCGCTCGATCCAGGCGAACGAGCCGTCCTTGACCGCGATCCCGTAGCCCAGCTTGCCGACGTGGCGGTTGTGGTGGATGAAGTTGTCGTGCACGCGCACCCGCGGAAGGCCGGAGGTGGCGATGCGGTTGCGCCCGTCTCGGAGCTCGACGCCGACGCCCTGGAACCCGGAGATCTCGTTGTGGTCGATCTCCAGCTCGACGGTGCCGTTGGCGACGATCGCGCGCCTGTTGCCCGACCCGTTGGCCACGCCGAAGTCGAGCCCCCGGATTCGCACCCCGCTGATCCGGACGTCGTCCCCGGTGACCGCGAACAGGTACTCGGGGCGGGAGTTCGTGAACAGCAGCGGTCCGGCCTGCGTGGCGCTCCGGCCCCCGAGCAGCTGCACCCCGTCCGCGATGGCCATGCCTCCCCACAGGCTGAGGTCCAGCCTGATCGTGTTGCCGATGCGTACCGTGGTGCCGGGGGTGGCCAGCGCGTCGCGCAGCTCCCTCTGCTGGTTGTTGGAGGTGATGAACACCTCGGCGCCGCTGGCGGGGCCCGCGCCCCAGGCGCCGACGGCGGACACCACCGCGATCACCGCGACGGTCAGCATGACGGGAAATCGGGCCGGTCTGTGGCACTCGATGGAGCGACCATACGCCCCATCACAGGCCATTGCCACCCCATCGGTCGACGATGGCGAGACCCGGACTCGAACCGGGGACACCACGATTTTCAGTCGTGTGCTCTACCAACTGAGCTATCTCGCCGCGGCGAGAAAGGCTAGAGGCTGCGGAGGAAGGGGGCCGGGTCGACCGCGTGGCCGCCGCCCCACCAGGCTCCGACCCACAGCTCGAAGTGCCGGTGGGGACCGGTCGAGTGGCCGGTCGAGCCGACCGAGCCGATCCGCTGGCCGGCGCTGACCGGCTGGCCCTCCGACACGACGGTCGAGCCGGCGAGCAGGTGGAAGTAGACGTAGTAGTGGTCGCGCTCGGCGTCCTTGACGACGACGTAGTAGCCCGAGCCGCCGCCGTGGCCCGCCGCGTGCACGGTGCCGCGGCGCGGGGAGACGAGCGGCGTGCCGGACGCGGCGGCGAGGTCCTGGCCGTTGTGCCTGTGGGTGCCGCGGTCCACGCCGAACCCCTCGCCCCAGGTGTGGGCGCCCTGGATCGGGAACACGCCGCTGCCCGAGGGGGCCGGCGCGGGCGCCGGGTCGGCGGCCGGAGCCGGCCGGGGCCGGGGCCGCGGGCGGACCTTGACGGTGATGGTCGCCGTGGCGGCGCGGGCCAGGGAGCGGCCGCGGCCGTCGACGACCCGCAGGGCGAGCCGGTAGGTCCCCGGGGCGATCCCGGCGCGCGTCCAGCGGCGCGTCACCACGCGGCCGGTGCGCACGCGGCCCAGCGACACCCGCCGGCGCGAGCGCGAGCCGGTGGCGCGGACGTCCAGGGCCACCCGGACCGCGCTCAGGTTCGTCGCGTCCACGCGGAAGCGCAGGCGCGTCGGGCCGCTGCCCCACACGAGGCTGCGCGGGGAGGCGGAGAAGCCGCGGATGACCGGCGGGATGCGGAACGGCCGGCTGGCCGTGTTCCCGCCCGTCACGCCCTGGGTCACGTCGGGGACGGTGCCGCCGGTCGGAGTCGTGCCTCCGGGCGCCGCGGCCGCGGGAGCGGCGGGCGTCGAGCCGCCCGTCTGGGCGTGCGCGGCCGCCGGCGCCATCAGGGCGCCGAGCGCGAAGATCGTGAGCACTCGCCTCATGCCACCAGACATCGGCAGGATTGGGCCCTTCCTCGGCCCTTCCGCGCGCCGTTGGAGAGGTTATCCGGGCGATCCTGCAGCGAGCCTGTGCGCGCCGAGCGCCAATCTGCACGGGTTCCAACCCGGAAAGCCGACTCAGCGCTCGATCATGCGGACCATCAGCTCGCGCGCGCCCTCCTTGGACAGCGGCTCGTTGAGGTTGCCGCACTTGGGCGACTGCACGCACGACGGGCACCCGGCCCGGCAGCGGCACTCGGCGACCAGGCGGTGCGCGTCGCCGACCAGCGTCTCGAACTCGCGGAAGCCCTGGCGCGTGATCCCCACGCCCCCCGGATGGCCGTCGTAGACGAAGATCGTCGGCCCCCCGGTCTGGGGGTGCAGGTTGGTCGACAGCCCGCCGATGTCCCAGCGGTCGCACATGGCCAGCAGCGGCAGGACGGCGATCTGCGAGTGCTCGGCCGCGTGCAGCGAACCCAGCAGCCGGTCGATCGGGAAGTCGGCCTCCAGCAGGTCGCCGGGCAGCTCGTACCACAGGGCCTGGGTGGAGAACGTCGTCTCGGGCAGGTCCAGCGACGTGAAGTCGATCGGCTCCTGGTCGCCCAGGCGCTTGCGCTGGTAGCCCAGCACCACCTCGGTCACCGACACCAGCCCGTAGGACAGCGTCACCCCCAGCGTCTCGCGGCGGTCGAGCAGGCGCTCGATCTCGGTGGTCGTCTCCTTCTTGGGCTGGGTGAACCAGTCGCCGTCGAACGGCCGCACCAGGGCCTGGCGCGTGTCGAGGTCGAGCGCCTGCACCTCGTAGGAGCGCCCCATGTGCAGGTACACGGCGCCGTCGTGCGCCGTCCCCATGGCGCGGGCGGCCTCGATCGTGCCGATCAGCTCGCCCGACGACGTGTCCACCACCGCGAACGAGTCGGCGCTGGACGAGCGCAGCGACACCTCGGCCGCCGGGTAGTCCTGCGGGCGGCGCGGGACGAACGTCCCGGCGCGCTCGCGCAGCTCGCCGCGCGCCACCAGCCGCTCGGCCCACGCGCGCGTGCGCGGGCCCAGGAACTCGGCGTCGCCCGCGTCCAGCGGGCCCTCGTGCGCCGCGCACAGCAGGTGGGCCTGGTGGATGTCCTCGTTCTCGTGGTCGAGGATCGCCGCCTCCACCGGGCGGTCCAGGAACTCGTCGGGGTGGCGGCAGAAGAACTGGTCCAGCGCGTCCTCGCCGGCCACGTAGACGGCCAGGCCCCGGCCCCGGCGCCCCGCGCGACCCCACATCTGGCGCAGCGAGGCCACCGTCCCCGGGAACGTGACGCAGACCGCCGCGTCCAGGGCGCCGATGTCGATGCCCAGCTCCAGCGCGTCGGTGGTCACGACCGCGCGCAGCTCGCCGTCGACCAGCGCGCGCTCCAGCTCGCGGCGCTGGGCCGGCGTGTACCCGGCGCGGTAGGGGGCGATCGTCTCGGCCAGCTCGGGCGCGCTCTCGCGCAGGCGCAGCTGGGCCTGGCGCGCGATCACCTCGACCGCCTTGCGCGACTTGATGAAGCAGATCGTCCGCGCGCCGCCCTCCACGAGGTCGGCCACGAGCTCCGACGCCTCCGCCAGCGCCGAGCGCCGCGTCCCCAGCGCCTCGTCGACCAGCGGCGGGTTCCACATGGCCAGGCTGCGCATGGCTCCCGGCGACCCGTCGCGGTCGACCAGCGCGAAGTCCTCCAGGCCGGTCAGCCGCTCGGCCAGCTCCACGGGGTTGGCGATCGTCGCCGTGGCGAGCAGGAACAGCGGGTCGTTGCCGTAGGCCGCGGCGATCCGCCGCAGCCGGCGCAGGACGTTGCCCATGTGCGAGCCGAACACGCCCCGGTAGACGTGGGCCTCGTCCACCACGACCACGCGCAGGTTGGCCAGGAAGTCGCCCCACGCTCCGTGGTTGGGCAGGATCCCCACGTGCAGCATGTCGGGGTTGGTCAGCACCACGTTGGCCCGCTTGCGGATCGCCGCGCGCTCGGCCCGCGGCGTGTCGCCGTCGTAGATCGCGGGGCGCACCTGGGACAGGCCGAGCCCGTGCAGCGCGCGCGCCTGGTCCTGGGCCAGCGCCTTGGTGGGGTAGAGGTAGAGCGCGCGGGCCCGGGGCTGGGAGAGCAGCGTGTGCAGGGTGGGGAGGTTGAAGGCCAGCGACTTCCCCGACGCCGTGCCGGTCGTGATGACCACCGGGCCCCGCTGCGCGGCCTCCAGCGTGTCGGCCTGGTGGCTGTAGAGCTCCTCGATCCCCAGCTCGCGCAGGGCGCGCAGCAGCTCGGGATGCAGGTCGTCGGGGAGCGGCGCGGTCCGCGCCTCGCGCGCCGGCTCGCGGCCCTGGTGGACGAGTCGCTCGTCGGCGCGGCCGGCCTCCAGCAGGGCGTCCCAGGGCTCGACCGCTCGCGTGACGCTCACGCGCTCGATGGTACGCGCGCGGCCAGCCAGGCCGAGAACGCGTCCGCCGGCAACGCCGGTGTGAGCGCGTATCCCTGGATGAAGTCGCAGCCCAGCGCGACCAGCGCGTCCCAGGTCGCGCGGTCCTCCACCCCCTCGGCGATCACCGACAGGCCGAGCGCGTGGGCCAGCTCGACGACCGAGCGCACCACCGTCTCGTCGCCCTCCCGGGACATCCGCTGCACGAAGCTCTGGTCGATCTTCAGCGTGTCCAGCGGCAGCTCGTGGAGCCGCGCCAGCGAGGAGTAGCCGGTCCCGAAGTCGTCGATGGCGATCACGCCGACGCCGATCTCGGTCAGGCGGCGCAGCACGCCCGCGGCGGCCGCGGCGTCCTGCATGACCGCGCCCTCGGTGACCTCGATCTCCAGCGCCGACGCCGGCACCTCGCAGCGGGCGAGCAGCGCTTCGATCTCGTCGGCCAGCCGGCGGTCGGGGAGGATCGAGCCCGAGACGTTCACCGCCACGTCGAGCTCCAGGCCGTCGTTCCGCCAGCGCCGGCACTGCTCGATCGCCAGCTCGAACACCCGCAGCGTGAACGGCCACACGACGTCGGTGCCCTCGACGGCGGCGACGAAGCGCTCCGGGCTCATCGCGCCGTGGCGCGGGTGGTCCCAGCGGATCAGCGCCTCGACCGTGCTGATATCGCCGGTCTGGGCTTTGGCGATCGGCTGGAAGTGCAGCTCCAGCTCGTCGCGCTCCAGCGCGCGGCGCAGCTCGCGCACCAGCTCGACGCGCCGCGGGTCGTACTGCGCGCGCAGGGCGCGGCCCGCGCGCAGCAGCCCGGGCAGCGCGAGCAGGTAGGCCAGCAGCGCGACGATGCCCAGCGCGATCCACAGCCGCCGCGTGCGGTCGCGGACGTCGGCCTCCACCGGGCCGTAGGGCAGCGACAGCTCGAGCGCGGCCTCGACCGGGCCGCCGGGACGGCGGACGATCGGCACCGCCGTCTGCAGCGTCGCGCCGCGGACCGCGGTGGCGCTGCGCCCGCGCAGGGCCGCGGTCACGGTCGAGGTGCGCGGGAGCCGGCGGCCGACCAGCCGGCGGTCGCGCGCGTACAGCAGCGCGCCGTCGCGGCGCCACAGGCGCATGTCGATTCGCGGCTCGCGCGCCCGGGTGGAGGCGAGCTGGCGGTCCAGCTCGGCGACCTCGCGGGCGCCGAGGGGCCGGCCGGGAGGCGGGAGGCGGGGCGCGAATCCGGCCCGGGCGGCGATCTGCGCGGTGTCCTTGGCGCGCTCGAAGGCCTGGTCCTCGATCTGGCCCTTGACCGCGCGCCCGATCACCAGGGCGAACGCGGCGACTCCGAGCAGGGCGACGAGGGTGATCGACGCGACGAAGCTCTGGCGCCAGCGATTGCGAACGGCGCGGCCGAGCGCGAGGATCTTCGTAAGCGGACCGCGAGAGCTCTCCATCGACAGGCGCCTCCGGGGCTACGATAGTCGGCGTGCCCCCGGCACGAAGCTCACTGGGCCGGCTGGCCGCGTCCACGGCGGGACGCCTGGCAGTGAGCGCCGCGATGCTCGCCGCGGCCGCCGCGGTCGTGCTCACCGGCGGCGGTTGCGGCCTGTTCGGCGCGCTCGGCTCGCTGGTCTCCGGCGCCGGGGCGCGCAGCGCCGTCGAGGGCCCGGTGCGGGCGGCGGGCGATGGCGCGGCGGGGACGGCGATCGTGGCCGCCCCCGCGCTGGCCGCCGCTCGCGGCACCCCGGGGGTGCGACGCCGGGCCGGTGGACGCGGGTCTCCGGGAGGCGGCGCTCCCGGCGGCCGGCCTCCCCGAGGCGGGTCTCCCGGCGG
>DATLOP010000079.1:0-10868 GCA_035536255.1 Solirubrobacteraceae bacterium | reverse complement strand
AGCGCCTCCATCACGCGCGCGGCGTCGTCGGCGTCGCGCGACTCGTGGCGCGCGCTGAACGACGCGGAGACCGACTCGACCCAGGCCACCCGCTACCGGTGCCCCTGGACCTCGACCGCCTGCTGGTAGCTCGGCCGGTTCTGCCAGTGGACGAGCGGTTGCTCGATCCCGCCCAGGCGGCGGAAGACGATGGCGTCGTGGCACCACGGGTCGGCGCGCCGTCCCTGGTTCGCGCACAGCGGGTCCTGGTACAGCGTCTCGGGCGCGACGAGGAGCGCGGCGCGCAGCGACTCCGACAGCGCGCGGCGGCAGCGGGCGCGGTTTCCGGCGCCGCAGAACACGCGCGGGTAGCGCCCGCGCACCCGGCGGCGCAGCAGCGTGCGCAGGTCCTTGCTCGCGAAGCCGTACCAACCCTGCGCAAAGGCCGATCCCTGGTGCTCGCCCCCGCCGTTGGGCTCGGAGTCCAGCGGGACCTGGGCTCGCAGCGCCTCGAACAGGCGCGCGCCCATCGAGCTGCGGAACTGCGCCTCCAGCAGCCGCGGCCACCAGGCGTCCATGATCGCGATGGCCTGCGCGTTCTCGTACGTCCCGTCGGAGTTCTGGTCGCGGCGGTAGGCACCCTCGCGCCGCCAGTCGCGCAGCGTGGCCACCGCCTCGGCCAGCGACGGGTCGCGCGGCGTGCCCAGCACGGCCAGGACCTCCGGGAGCACGGAGTAGCCGCGAACGTCCACCGTGGCCGCGCTCTCCATCGCCGCGACCACGCCGGTGATGTCCATGCGCCGCCCGCCGGCGATGCCGCGACGCAGCCGGTTCTCGATCGTTTGGACGCGGTGGCGCGACGAGTACCCGCCGCCGTGTCCGGGGGCGGGCCGGTTGTTCCAGTTGACGATGAAGCCCTGGTTGCCGGCCTGGGGGTGGGTCTCGGGCGGCGCGTAGGCCGCCGTCCACTGGTCGGGGTCCCAGCCGGTCCACTCGAAGCTCGCCCGCGTGGGCAGCTGGGGGTCCACCCCGTCGGGGCGCACGGGATGGGCGCCGGCGCCGAAGTACGCGATGTCGCGGTCGTCCGCGTAGAAGAGGTTCAGCGACTGGGCGACCTTGGCCGCGGCCCGGCGGAAGTCGGCCGAGCCGCGCACCAGATCGGGGTTGTTGAGCTCGGCGAACCCGAGGTGGGAGTCCAGCTCGTGGAAGTACGTGGAGCGCAGCTCGACGTAGGCGACCGGACGGCCGCGCAGCGTCCCGCGCTCGCGCACGAGCCCGAGCCGGGTGCGCAGCGCCCGCAGCGTCTGGGATCCCGCGGGCGTGGGGTCGGCCGAGCTGGGCGTCCAGGAGTTCGTGCGCCGCAGGACCTCCATCGCCACGCACTGCCCGCGGAAGACGTAGTGCGCGGCGTCGCGTGCCGGCGGCGCGCCCGTGGGATCGCACAGCTCGACGGCGAAGGTGTCGGCGATGTCCTGGCCGGCCGAGGTGGCGCTCCACGCGTAGTCGGGCCCGCGGCCGAACTGGACGTAGAGGTTGGCCCCGGCCAGCGCGGCCCCGCGGACGGAGAGGCCCGGGGCGTGGACGTCGCGCTCGACCAGCACGGCCGGGGACGCGTACCCCACCTGGGGCCCGAAGACCGCCAGCGGGTGGCCCGAGTGCGACTCGCGCGCCGAGACGAGCAGCGCGTTGGAGGCGGCGCGCGGGAGGCCGAGGAGCGCGCGGGCGCCGGGGCCGGGCGCGGCGGAGCGCGCGTCGACGCCCGCCTCGACCAGCGGCTCCGGGGTGACCGACCCGGCGTCGGGGATGGCGTTGGCGGCGCGGTTGGGGGTGCGCGGCACGCCCTGGTAGTCGAAGCGCGCGCCGCGGACGGTGGTGGGGGCCTCGGGGTCGTCGAGGCCGCCGAAGCGCCGCCACAGCGCGGTCCCGCGGGAGCGGCCGAAGCGCGCCTGCCAGGCCTGGAGCAGCTGGGCGGAGCCGACCTCGCCGCCGCCGCCGCGGCCGAACAGGACGCCGCCCACCGCGGCGGTCGCCACCACGTCGGTGGCGCGCCACGGGTCGGGCCCCGCCGGGCGGCCGATCGACGCGTACTCGCCGGGCAGCTTGGAGGCGTCCAGGCGCGCCTCGGCGACGTAGCGGTTGACGCCCGCGACGTAGGCGTCGACGTCCTGGCGCAGCTGCGCGCCCTCGGCGCCGAAGCGCCGCTCCGGGGCGTCGAGCTGGGCCTGGAGGTCGGCCTCGGTGTACGGCGCGGCCGCCCACTGCACCTGGTCGGCGGCGCGGTGGGCGGCCGAGCCGCCGGCGAACGAGGACAGCTGGCCGCGGCCGAGGTGGCGCAGCAGGTCCATGACGTACAGGCGCTCCTCGGCCGTGGTGTACCCGATCCCGTACATCGCCCCGGCGCGGGTGGTCGCGTACACGTGGGCCACCCCGAACGAGCGGTCGCGCACCACGGTCACGTCGTCGCGCCCGCCGGGAGAGTAGGTGCGGGCGGCGTCGCCGGACCGCACGCCGAACGAGGCGTCCTTGAAGAAGGTCGGCAGCTCGGACCCGGCCAGGCCCGGGACGGCGTGGACGAGGCCGCGGTACATGTCGAGCTGGTCGTCGCTGTTGGCCGGCCGCAGCCCGGCGGCGGCGAACGCGGTCAGCCCGGCGCGGTTGACGTGCCCGTTGGCGCCGGGCGGCAGGACGTCGCGGAAGCCGAGGAAGTCGCCCTGCTGGTAGGGCTGGACCGGCGCCGCCGCGCCGGCGGGAGCCGCGTGTGGGAGGACGACCGCCGCGACGGCGAGGACCAGGAGTCGGCGCACCCGCCTCAATCTAGCTCGCGGGGTCGCGTTCCAGGTCCAGCTCGGTGCGCACGCCCAGGGCGGCCAGGCGCTCCTGGGCCTCGTCCAGGCCCCGCGCGCCCGCCACGGCGCGGGCCAGGCGGGCGGCGGTGCCGACCGCCACCGCCGGATCCAGGTAGAAGGTCAGGCCGCCCGCCGTGGTCAGCTGCACGGTGCGCCGGCCGCCGCGGATCTCCAGCCGCCCCCGCTCGCCGCGCGCGCAGCGCAGGGCGGCGGCGCTGGCCTCCGTGGGGACGGCGGCCACGGCCGCCTCGATCCGGGCGCCGGCCTCGGGGGTGATCCCCCAGGCGCCGAGCGCGCCGCCGCCGGCCGCGACCTCGCCGACGCGGTCCAGGACCTCGGCCGGGGTCAGCTCCCCGTCGCAGCCGGCGCCGACGATCCCCAGGACGGTCGGCGTCCCGCCGGCCGCCAGCGCGGCGCCGGCGGCGAGCAGGATCGCGTCGCACAGCGGGCTGGCCAGCCCGGCCTCGTCGCCGTGCGCCAGCGCGTCGCCGCCGACGTCCACGAGCGCCACGGCGTCGCAGTGCAGGCGCGGGAGGGCCTCGGCGATCTCGCGCGCCAGCGCCTCGGGACCGCCGGTGGGGTCCACCAGCACCGTGCGCTCGCCCAGCACGCCGGCCAGGCGCGACTCGGCGAAGGCGAAGCCGCCGGGCCCGGTGGTGTCCGGGCCGGCCAGGGCGACGTGGGCGGACAGGGGCTCGGCGCCGTCGATCTCGTCCAGGCGGCGCGGGCCGGGGAGGGGGTCGATCACCCGGCGCTCCCAGGTCGTGCCGCCCAGGACGGCGCGGACCCCGAGCGTCTCGGCGAGGTGGGCCGTGGCCAGGGCGCCGACCACGTCGCCGCCGCCGCCGATCCCCAGGCACAGGACGCCGCGGGCGCGGCGCAGGAACGTGTCGATGCCGGGCGCCGCCGTGACGGCTACGCCATCGCCGGCGTCGCGTCGCTCGCGATCGCCTCGATCTCCTCGGCCGCGCGCTCGAACTCCTCGTCGGAGAGCACAGGGGTGCCCTCGAACGGAAGCTCGCGCTGGAGCTCCAGCCAGGAGCGGCAGCCGTGGTACTCGTCGCGGACCTTGACCGTCACCGGCCGCGGGATGCGGTAGACGCGCAGCAGCAGGACGTGGAGCGGATGGCGCCGCTTCCAGGCCAGCCGCTTCTCGGCGTAGTCGGTGGTCCACACGTAGAAGGGGGAGAGGGCGTCGACGGCGCGCGGGTCGGCGATCTCGTAGTGGCCGGCGACCTCGGCCCAGGCGCGGATGCGGACCCGGTCGGGCTGGAGGATGCCGCCGTCGTGCGTCCAGGCGTGGACGGACGGCTCGCCGTCGGCCCACACGCCCTCCTCGAGGGCGCGGCGCAGCTCGGGCTTGTGGGAGTCGCGGACCAGGTCGATCCGCTGGTGGTCGAAGGTCGGATAGAGGAAGAAGCGGTCGTGCTCGAGCTGGAAGTGCTTCTGGTCCTCGCGGATCCCGCCCTTGCGCAGGGTGACGAGCTGCTCGCCCTCGGCGAGAGCGCGCACGGTCACAGCCCATTCCTTGAAAGCGATTGGCATACGGTGAGGGACCTTCGTTACGGCATCCCGGGCGCACGGACGTTTTTTCCCGCCACGGGAAGTGCGACATTCTACGCAAAGGCGGCCGGATCGCCAAATCCCCGGTACGACCAGGGGTTTATCGGCTGAGCCCCTCAGCCCGTCTCGAGTCCGAATAGCCGCCGGGCGAGTTCATCTAGCTTAGGGAAGGTTCCGGTCTCGTCCGTGCCAGCGCCAGCCCGCAGGCGCTGTGCCTCGCTGGACAGGTCGCGGTGCAGCGGATCGCCCGGGTCGAACTTGGGAATGTCGAGATACTCAACGACGCTCGCTCCCAGGCTGAGCTGCGCGCTGTAGCCATTGACCGCGTTAGCGACCGTTGGAGCGTTGAGCACTGCGGTCAGATAGGCGGCTTCGTCTTCGGTGTCGAGCGGCACGAAGTACGCCTTGTGGTCCGGAACCACGGGACGCCTGCCCAGGGCGGGATGCGTCACCGGTCCCGTGTATCCGGCCACGAAGCGCCTTCCGGACATCTCCCTCCAGAGCACCTTGTAATCGGCGAAGGTGTACGGCCCCGTGCTCCAAAGGGACCAATACGGTTGCCCGCGCTGGAAGCGGCGGTAGCTGGATCTCTGCTTCAGGACCCGGTTGAACCGCGAAAGGAACCGGTGGGTGTGCGGGGCCGTCGACGCGAGCGTCGGGTCGCCGTGCATGCCACGCTGGGGCATCAACACGAGAAGGTCGTCTTCGGAAGCTCGGATGTCGAACGGCCGGATGTCGGCGCCGCGGAGCAGGGGAAAGAGATGCTCGGCCTCTACCGTGCCCCTGGTCTTCGGTATTCCGGCCTTCCTGCCGAGATCGGGATGGTTCGTGATCGTCGCAAGTCCGCCATCGAGGGCGTCGTCGACGAGAGTCACGAAGAACACTCCATTAAGGTCGGTGGTGATGCCCTTTCGTGCTCGATACGCGGGCTCGCTCGGACCGAAGAGGCTGTTCCAGACCTCGTGGTCGGCGGCCGATCCCTTCAGCCATGGACCGGCGTCCGTCCCCGGAACAGGGGCGGCCTGAAGTACACGTCTGTGCGCTTGGCGTCTGAAGGCAGCCGCGCTATCGATCGGCGCCCGGCGGCCACCCCCTCCGTTATCCAAGTACTCCCAGCGAACGTACTCGACGGGGTATTTCGTCTCCCCGTCACGCTCCAGAAGAAGCAGAGTCGGATGGTTCGCGACACCGGGAAACGGCTTCACGGCATCGAAATCCTCGACCGCGACTACTCGCATTGAGATGTCCGTGCCCGGAATCCGGAAGCGCCGGAATCCCTGGCTAGATTCGTTTGCGAAGACCGTCCCGGTGATGAAGAACGCTAACCTGCCGCCCGGCGCAAGCCGGCTCCTAGCCGACTCGAGCGTTATCACCGTGGAGATGTCGGATTCGATACCGCCGACCCAGCGGTCCTCCGAGAACGCTCCGAGTGACTGGCAGTGGTCCTTGATGAAGTCGGCATACTCCGGCGGAAGATTGCTCCACTTCACCCAGGGTGGGTTTCCGGCGACGTGCGACGAGGGTTCTATGGCCCCTGCAGCGAACCGGTCGGCGAGGATCGAGCACCAGAGCCCGTCCCATTCCTGCTCATGAAGGTCGACCAGAGAGTCGATTAGGGCGGAGAGAGCTCCACGTTCGTCTTCGTCGAGCGCCACCATCGATTCGAGAGCCTCCACGACCGCCACCCGGGAATGGCCGTCATCGATCAAAACACGCGCTCGATCGAGCAGCCGTGGGAACTGCTCGCGCCGGACCAGCGACTCCGGGACCGCAAAGGTCAAAACGCCCCGCTCTGTTTGAAGGGCATGGCGATAGACGCCGTCCACCGGATGCGCGGGATTTACCGCGTCCGCGAGGAACACGGGGAGCCTGACGGGATCGGTCGCGCTGAACCGATCGGACAGGAAGACCACGAGCGACGCCCTCGCGCAGAGCACGGCGAGGGGGTTGAGGTCCAATCCGTAGAGGCCGTGCAGAAGTTCGGCTGCCGTGTGCCCTGGATGCCTGCCGCGAAGCCTTCGCTTCAGCGCTTCGAGGAGGAACGTCCCAGATCCGCACGTGGGGTCAACAAGGCCGTCGTCAAGGGACCATCCCAGCGCGTCCAGCGCGTGCTCTGCAAGCCAGTCCGGCGTATAGAACTCGCCGAGGGCATGCCGCACCGCGCCCGGGACGAAGGTCTCGTAAAGACCCTTGAAGAGATCCCGTGTCGAGTCCGCGGACTTGCGGGCAACGTCGAAGCTGATGCCGGCGAGCCGGGACAGCAGCGCGTCGACATGAGGCTCGACATCCTTCCATGGCTCGCCGCGATACCACGAAAAGAAGTCGCCGTTGAGCATGTTGTCGATCCCGGCGCTCGTAAAGAGCTGGCCCGACTCCAGGGAGTCGATTCGATCCGCAACGGGGACGGCGGCATCCGTGAGGCGCTCCGATACCTGCGGCAGCGATAGGGCCGCGACAGCCTTCGCCACCAGCGCAAGATAGGTGTAGAGGGCGAAGAGATATGCGTCTCCGCGGACGGCATAGTCGCGATCGTGGAGGGATTCCTGGCTCTCCAGGAACTCGCGCAGGCGATCGGATTGCACTCCAGCGACCTGCCCAAAGAGTCGTCGCCACTCCATGAACAGCAGCCCAGTTCGCGTTCGACTCGGCGTTGCTGACGTCGCTTCAACCACGGCGTCGTACAGGCTCGGGATAAGTGCGCGCCCGAGGTCGGATGAAGGCCCGGCCGCGCTGTTCAGCAGCAGCGGATGTACCAGAGGGATCCCATCCTCCGCCAGGTGGTTGAGTAGCCGCTTGGCCGCGCCGGCCGTGAATGGAACCAGGGGCTCCCACGACGCGGAGCCGCCCGCGTGCCGACCGAACGACACATGAGTTCCGTCCCAGGCGACGAGTACGTACTCGGTGAGGTCGCGGCCTTCCTCGCGCGCCAGGAGCTCCGAATAGTCGCGCGCCTGGTTTTGGGCATGCTTTAGCTTGGCCCCGGCTTGCCCGCCGAAGGAGCCGGGCGCTTCGTACTCGATCACCACTGCTCCGTGCGCAACATCGACGAAGCGCACGGGTTGGCCGGTCCCCGCGGCGAGGGCTTGATCGAGTTGGAACGGCAGCCATTCCAACCCCAGAACCGCGGAGCTGTGCTTTAGCTCGCTCTCAAGGGTATGCCTGAGCGTCGCTTCGTTAGTCGACACATTCACGGCGTGCGCAGCCGCCACCGAGAGCCTGTCGGCTTCGGCATCGGGCACGCTGGGCAGGGCGAGCGTCACACGTTGAGTCTTAGCGCTCGGGCCGACAGAACCGAGTCAGCACTGCGTCCCCTCGCGGGATTCCAGGACCACGATCATCGCGGCAAAGTCCTTCTGGCCGAGCCCCCGGTCGACAGCCGCGGACAGGAGCTGCTCCACCTCCTGGGCGAAGGGGAAGTCGGCGTCGGCGTCTGCGGCCGCGTCCAGGCACAGCCGGACGTCCTTGAGCATGTGCTCGAGCTTGAACAGCGTGGAGAAGTCGTGCGCGCGCATCGGACCGGCCTTGAGGTCGAGCATGGCCGAGCCGCCGGAGCCCGCGTGCATCACCTTTTCGAGCGCGTCGAGATCGATGCCGGCCTGCCGGCCCACGAGCAGCGCCTGGGCCACGACGGCGGTGTTGATCGCGGCGACGGCGTTGTTGATCACCTTGATCGTCTGGCCGTGACCGACGGGCCCGACGTGCAGGACGACCTCGCCCATGGCGTCGAACAGCGGCCGCGCGCGCTCGAAGTCCTCGGGGGTTCCGCCGGCCATGATCGTCAGGGTGCCGGCCTGCGCCTTGGGCGAGGAGCCGGTGACGGGGGCGTCGAGGAACCGGATTCCCTGCGTGTCCAGGTCGCGTCCGATCCGCCGCGCGTCGGCCGGGGCGATGGTGGACATGTCGACGCACAGCAGGCCCTCGCGCGCGCCCTGGGCCGCGCCGCCGGGGCCCAGGAGGACCTCCTCGACCTGCGGGCCGTCCACGACCATCGTGATCAGCGCGTCGGCGCCAACCGCCGCCTCGGCGGGGGTGCCGGCCACGGCGCCCCCGTGCTCCGCCACCCAGTCCTGCGCCTTGGCGCGCGTCCGGTTCCAGACGGTCAGCTCGTGCCCGGCCCGCGCCAGGTTCGCCGCCATGCGCGATCCCATGATGCCGAGCCCGGCGAACGCCACCCTCATGGCGCGCATCATCGCCGATGAACGGCGGGCATTTAGGGGGTTGGGTCCGGACGTGTCCCGGCAAACGGTCCCCACAGGAAGCTTTCCCGGGACACGTGCCGTCGGAAAGCTGCCTCGGAGGACGCTTTCCGACGGCACCCACCCTCGATGCCGCCGTTCACGGCGCCCCGAATCCCCCTCCGCCCGGGGTCTCCACCCGCAACCGGGCCCCGGGCTCCAGGCGGCCGACGGCCTTGGATGGGAGCTCGGTGCCGTCGAGCAGGTTCCGTCCGCGCGCGCCGGGCTCGCCGCCGTCCGCCCCCGGCGGCGCGTGGCGGCGGCGCTCGGTGATCAGCGAGAACTCCATCGGCGCCAGCGCCTCCAGCTCGCGGGCGATCCCGTCGCCGCCGCGGTGGCGGCCGGCGCCGCCGGTGCCGCGGCGCAGCGCGTACTCGACGACGCGCACGGGGAACTCCAGCTCCAGCGCCTCGACCGGCGTGTTGAGGGTGTTGCTCATCGCGACGTGGACGCCGCTGGGTCCGTCGGCGTCCGCGCAGGCGCCCTGGCCGCCGCCGAGCGTCTCGTAGTAGGTGAAGTCCTCGCTGCCCAGCGTGAGGTTGTTCATCGTCCCCTGCCCCAGGGCGTGCCCGAACGCGGCGAGGATGAGGTCGGCCACGCGCGAGGAGGTCTCGACGTTGCCGGCCACGACCGCGGCGCCGGGGTTGGCGTTGAGGAGGCTTCCCTGCGGCGCCCGCACCTCGATCGGCCGGTACGCCCCGGCGCTGGGCGGGATGTCGGGGTCGGTGAGCACGCGCACCGCGAAGTAGGCCGCCGAGCGGGTGACCGCGAGCGGGCAGTTCAGGTTGCCGCCGTGCTGGCCGGCCGAGCCGGCGAAGTCGAGGACGAGCTCGTCACCGGCGACCGTCGCCGTGAGGCGCAGCTCGAGGTCCTCTCCGGCGCCCGTCGCCGCCTCGAGCCAGTCGCGCGCGGTGTACTCCCCGTCGGGCATCTCCTCCAGGCAGGCTCGGGTTCGGCGCTCGGCGTAGTCCAGGACGGCGTCCATGGCGCCGCGCAGGGTGTCCGCGCCGGTGCGCTCGGCGAGCTCGCGCATGCGCCGGGCCCCCGCTCGGTTGGCGGCGAGCTGGGCCCGCAGGTCGGCGCGGCGCTGGGCCGGCTGGCGCATCTGGCCGCCCAGGCGCTCGATCGCCGCGTCGTCCAGCGGCTGCGGCTCGATGACCACGCCCTCCTCCTCCAGCGTGCGCGAGTCCGCGGGCATCGAGCCGGGGACGCGGCCGCCGACGTCGGCGTGGTGGGCGCGGCTGGCCGCGAAGCCCAGCAGGTCGCCGCCCGGCTCGAACACCGGCGTGATGACCGTGATGTCCGGCAGGTGAGTCCCGCCGCGGAAGGGGTCGTTGAGGACCCAGGCGACGCCGGGGACGTGGTCCTCGTCGCGCACCGCGGCCACGGCGGCCGGCATCGCGCCGAGGTGGACGGGGATGTGCTCGGCCTGCATGACCATCTCACCGCGCGCGTCGAAGAGCGCGGTGGAGGCGTCCCGGCGCTCCTTGATGTTCGCGGAGTGGCTGGCGCGCACCAGCGTCGCGCCCATCTCCTCGCACGCCGCGCGCAGCGCGCCGAGGATCACCTGGAGCGTGATCGGGTCGATGGCGCCCGGTCCGGCGCCGGTCATCCCGCCGCCTCCAGGCGGATCGCGCCGGTCGGGTCGACCTCGCCGGCCCAGCCCGGCGGCACGACGAGCGTGGACTCGGGCAGCTCGCACACCGCCGGCCCCTCGATCCGCGCGCCCGCGACCGGCGACCCCCGCCAGACGGCCGCGTCGAGCGTCTGGCCGTCGAAGACGGCGGGGCGGGTGCCGGCCGGAGAGCGGCCCGCGGGCGGAGACTCTCCCGGGGTGGGTGGGCCCGGACCCGCCCGCCCCGGGGAGGCTTGCGCGCCGGGCGTCACGGCGGTCACGCGAAGCGTTACGAGTTCGACCTGCGCCTCGTCGTCGGCGTAGCCGTAGCGCTCCTCGTGGGCGGCGGCGAAGGCGGCGCGCAGGTCGTCCGGGGACGCCGGCTCGTCGCCCTCGCGCTCCACCGGGAGCTCGAAGGCCTGGCCGCGGTAGCGCAGCTCGTAGGTGGCGCGCAGCCCGGGCGGGTCGTCCCCCGCGCCCGCGCCCGCCGCCCCGCCCTCCAGCTCGGCCCGGGTCCGCTCGGCCAGCGCCGCGAACGCCTCGCCGATCGCCTCGGCGCTGAGCGCGTCCCCGGCCAGCAGCAGGCTGCGCTGGGCGTCGCGCCGGCGCGCGCCCACCACGAGCCCCCGC
>DATLOP010000078.1:0-2196 GCA_035536255.1 Solirubrobacteraceae bacterium | reverse complement strand
CGCGCGCGTCGAGCCGGCGCCGCTGCGCACGATCCCCGACACGGACGTGAACCCGTTCGGGGCGAACTTCTTCCTCCAGTACGAGGCCGAGCCCTGGAAGGTCGACAAGACGCTCCTGATGGCCCGCGAGGCCAGCCTCGGCTGGGTCAAGCAGCACTTCCCCTGGGAGGACATCGAGCTCCGCAAGGGCAAGTTCTTCGACGACCGCCTCAACAAGTCCACCTGGGAGAAGTACGACCGCATCGTCGACACGGCGCGCCGCCACAACCTGGAGGTCATCGCCCGCATCGACCGGCCGCCGCCGTGGTCGCGGCGCGACAACCGCCTGCCCGAGGCGCCGCCGGACCGGGTCGAGGACTACGGCGACTTCGTGGCCGCGTTCGTCGAGCATTACAAGGGGCGCATCCGCTACCTGCAGCTCTGGAACGAGCCGAACATCTACCCCGAGTGGGGCGAGCGCCCGGTCGACCCGGCCGGCTACGTGCGGCTGCTGCAGGAGGGGTACCGCCGGGCGAAAGAGGTCGACCCGAACGTGCGGGTGCTCTCGGCGCCCCTGGCGCAGACGCTCGAGACGGGGCCGCGCAACCTGAGCGAGCTGAGCTACCTGGAGGAGATGTACCGGGTCGGCGCGCGGGAGCACTTCGACATCCTCTTCGCCAATGGCTACGGCTTCGACCGCTCGCCGGAGGACCCGCCCGACCCGAACGTGCTGAACTTCCGGCGGGTCGAGATGGTGCGCGAGATCATGGTGCGCAACGGCGACGAGCAGAAGCCGGTCTGGTTCAACGAGCTGGGCTGGAACGCGGCGCCCGAATCGTTCCCGGCCGACAAGCTGCTCTGGAAGCGGGTGGCCGAGCCGCAGCAGGCCGAGTGGGTGGTGCAGGCGATCGAGCGGTCGCGCGCGGCCTGGGACTGGGCGGGCGTCTTCTGCATCTGGTACTTCCGGCAGGCCGGGCAGATCCCGCCCGAGCGGGCCGACTACTACTTCCGCATGGTCGACGTCGGCTTCACGCCTCGACCGCTCTACAACGCCGTCAAGAAGGCCGCCGAGCTGGTCGGGCCGGCCACGCCCGGCTCGTACCAGGAGTCGAACCCGGCCGTGTCGTACCAGGGCGAGTGGGCCTCGGCGCTGACCCCGAGCGCCAGCGGCGGCATCGCGCGCGTCACCCGCGTCGTCGGCGACAGCGCCACGATCGCGTTCCGTGGCGAGGAGATCCATCTGGTCACCCGCAAGGGCCCCGACGCGCCGACGATCTTCGTCACGCTCGACGGCCACGAGACGAACCGCCTGCCGCGCGACCGCCAGGGCCGCTCCTACGCCGACCTCTACAGCGCGACCGAGCAGCCGCGCGCGCTCGTGACGATCGCCGAGGGGCTGGCCCACCGCGACCACGTCGTCCGCGTGACGGTCGGCCCGCCGAACCCGGCCGCGCGCAACCCGCAGCTCCTGCTCGACGGCTTCGTGGTGCAGGACAACGACGAGCCGGACCTGGCCGAGACGCTCTGGGCCGGCGCGCCCTGGGCGCTGGCCGGCGCCTTCGCGCTCGGCGGCGCCTTCGTCGTCTGGCGCCGGAGGGCGTGAGCCCGGACCCTCCCGGGGCGGGGCGCCCAGCGGAGCTGCCCCGAGGGCGGGCGGGTGGGACGTGGCTCCCGGGGGGTCTGGCGAACGCCCTGCTGCTGACCGCGATCGCCGTCCTCCCGTTCCACCACTGGTGCCCGCGCCTTGTCGAGGGCGCGCTGCTGCTCGCGGCATTGGCGGCTGTGCCGTCGGCCGCGCGCGACTGGCGCTGCTGGCTGCGGCCGCGCGGGTTCGACGGGCCGGTCCTGGCAACCGTCTTGGCCGGCGTCGTCGCGCTGGCGGTTCACCCCGCGCTCGGCGACGGCGCGCGGACGTTCCGGCTGGTCATCCTGGGGCCGGCGCTGCTGTACGTGCTCGTGACCCGGCTGAAGCCCGGCGGCGAGCGCGTCGCCTACGCCGTGATCGGCGGCGCCGTCGCCGCCAGCCTCGTCGGCTTCGTCCAGCTCGCCACCGGGATCGGCCCGATCGAGGCCGAGGGCGTCGACCGCATCCGCGGCCCCTACCCCTCGCCGAACAACCTCGGTCTCCTGCTCGACCGCGCCGTGCCGCTCGCGGTCGCGCTCCTCCTCGGCCTGGCCGCCCGGCACCCCGGTGCCCCGGCCGCGCTCGCCGCCTCC
>DATLOP010000077.1:0-7758 GCA_035536255.1 Solirubrobacteraceae bacterium | reverse complement strand
GCGTCGGGGGGCAGGGGGAGGCTGTCGTCACCGGGGCCGCCGGGAGCCCGCGGCGGCAGGCGGTCGCTGCCGCCGCCCCCGCCGCCGTCGTCCTCGTCCGTCGGGGCCCAGCCGCGCGTCGTCTCGGCGCGCAGGAACATCACGAGCAGCATGGCGATGACGCCGATTCCGACGACGTGGAGGCCTACGAACAGGGCGACGAGCTGCGTGTCGCGCGCCATCTGCGCAGGGTAGCGCGCCCGCCGCCGTCCGCTAGCATGGCCGGCGCTCATGGCCGCCACCGACACCACATCCCTGGCCGCCGCGTCGCGCGAGGCCGGCGGGTCGCGCACCACGCGCCGCCTGCGCCGCGAGGGCCTCGTGCCCGGCATCGTGTACGGCGGCGAGGGCGACAGCGTGCCGTTCCAGGTCGACGCGCGCGAGCTGCGCAACGCGCTGGCCCACGGCGGCGCGGTCATCGACCTCGCGGTGGACGGCGGCAAGGCCGAGCCGGTCGTGGTCAAGGAGGAGCAGCGCCATCCCGTGAACGGGGCCCTGCTGCACGTGGACCTGCTGCGGGTCCGCCTCGACCGCCCGATCCAGGCCACCACCGTCATCGAGATCGTCGGCGCCGAGGACGCCCCCGGCGTCAAGGAGGGCGGCGTGCTCGAGCAGGTCACCCGCGACATCAACATCGAGGCCCTGCCGACGAGCATCCCCGACTCCATCCAGCACGACGTGTCGAGCATGGAGATCAACGACACCGTGCTGCTGTCCGCCGTCGCGGCGCCCGAGGGCGTCACGTTCCTCGACGACCCGGAGGAGACCGTCGTCGCCTCCCTGTCGCCCCCGCGCGTGGAGGAGGAGCCCGAGCTCGAGGAGGAGACCGCGCTGGTGGGCGAGGACGGCGAGCCCGTCGAGGGCGAGGCGCCCGCCGACGGCGAGGACGCCGGCGAAGGCGACGCCGGCGGCGGCGGGGACGAGAGCGAGTAGCTCCGGGCAGACCGGGGCTGCTCGAGCGTTGGACTCCGTCGTGCGCCTGCTGCGCTCAGGCGGCGGCCCGGTGGACTGGCTCGTGGTCGGCCTGGGCAACCCGGGCCGCGAGTACGCCGGAACCCGTCACAACGTGGGCTTCGCCGTGGGCGAGGCGCTGGCCGCGCGCTGGGACCTCCCGCGGGCGCGGCGGAAGTTCAACGCTCTGCTGCACGAGGGGCGCACGCGACCCGGCGGCCCGCGCGTCGCGCTGCTGCTGCCCCAGACCTACATGAACGAGGCCGGCAGCGCGGTCGGCCCGGCCCGCGGCGCGCTGAAGGTCCCGCTCGACCGGGTGCTCGTGGTCCACGACGAGATCGACCTGCCGTTCGGGCGCATAGAGACGCGCGTGGGCGGCGGGCTGGCCGGCCACAACGGATTGAAGTCGCTCAAGCGCGAGCTGGGCAGCCCCGACTTCGCCCGCGTGCGCGTGGGGGTGGGGCGGCCCGACAGCACCGACCCCGAGATCGTCTCCGCCCACGTCCTCGGTCGCTTCCGCGAGGGCCGCGACGAGGTCTCCGAGCTCGTCGACCGGGCCGCCCGGGCCGTCGAGGAGGTCGTCGCCGGGGAGTCCGCTTGACGGCCGCCGCGGAGCGTGTCGTGGGCCGGCCCGCGTGACGCCTCCCCGCGACTGGGACGCAGAGGCCTACGCGGAGCAGGGCCGCGGCGTGCGGCGCTTCGGGCACGCGCTGGCCGGCGACCTCGAGCTGCGCGGCGACGAGGTCGTGCTGGACGCCGGCTGCGGCGACGGGGGCGTGACCCGCGACCTCCTGGAGCGCCTCCCCGACGGCCGCGTCTACGCCGTGGACGGGTCCCCGGCGATGGCCGAGCGGGCGCGCGCCGCCCTGGGGGACGACCCCCGGGCCACCGTGCTCGTGTCCGACCTGCTCGAGCTCGACCTCCCCGAGCCGGTGGACGCCGTGTTCTCCAGCGCGACCTTCCACTGGATCGCCGACCACGACGCCCTGTTCGGCCGCCTGCACGGCGCCCTGCGCCCGGGCGGCCGGCTGCTCGCGCAGTGCGGCGGGGCCGGGAACATCGCGGCGGTCCGCGCGGCCATCGACGCCGTCGACGAGCCCGGGCTGCGCGGATGGGACGGGCCGTGGAACTTCGCCACGCCGGCAGGAGACCGCGGCCCGCCTGGAGCGCGCCGGGTTCGCGGACGCGCGGGCCGGCCTGCACGAGGAGGCCGTCCACGCCGGCGACCCGCAGGCCTACCTGCGGACGATGATCCTCGGCGCCCACCTCGACCGCCTGCCGCCGGACCGCCACGAGCCCTTCGTGGCCGCCATCGCGCAGCGCCTCCCGACGCCCCTGGAGATCGTGTACGTCCGCCTCACCCTGCGGGCTCGCCGTCCGGCGTAGAGTCCGCACGATGTACCACGACGGCTCCCGCCGTTTGCAGGACCGGTTCGACACGCGCCGCATGGCCGACGTGCTGCAGGCGCGCAAGGTCCTCGACCGGATCGGCCCGGAGGACCGCGCGTTCATCGAGGCGCGCGACATGCTCTTCCTCGCCACGGCCGACGCCGAGGGCCGTCCCACGTGCTCCTACAAGGGCGGGGACCCCGGCTTCGTTCGCGTGCTGGACGAGCGCACGATCGCCTTTCCCAACTACGACGGCAACGGGATGTACCTGAGCATGGGCAACGCCCTGGTCAACCCGCACGTCGGCCTGCTGTTCGTGGACTGGGCGGGCCAACGGCGCCTGCGCTTGGAGGGCGAGGCCGCCATCGACACCGACGACCCTCTGCTGGACGGCTACCCGGAGGCCCAGTTCGTCGTCCGGGTGGCCGTGCGCGTCGTGTTTCCCAACTGCCCGCGCTACATCCATCGCATGGAGCTGGTGGAGCGCTCGCGCTTCGTCCCCCGGCCGGCCGAGCGCGAGACGCCGGTCCCGGGCTGGAAGCGGGCGGACTGGATGCCCAGCGAGGCGTTGCCCGCCGACGACCGCGCGCGCGACGCCTAGACTGGGTGGGCACCTCCCGGCCGCGCTTGCGCGCGGTCGCTCGTGCTGCGTCCATGAGCCTCCGACCGCTCCTCGCATACGCCCAGGAAGACGCCTCCGTCGCGGCGCTCGCGCGCGAGGGCGGCTCGGCGTTCGCGTCCCCGGCCCTGCGCGGGTACCTGGCGGCGGCGCTGGCCGACGCCGAGCCCAACGCCCGGCGCCCCGTCCTCGTGGTGGCCGGCGACGACCGCTCGGCCCGCGACCTGGCGGCCGACCTGCGCGCCTGGCTGCGCCCGCGGCCCGTCCGCTTCTACCCGTCTCGCGGGGTCACCTACGAGTCCCACCTCGCGCCCCCGCCGCACCTCGTCGGCCTGCGCGTCGCCGCGCTGGACGCCCTGCTGGGGGACGCCGCCGAAGACGGCGGCGCCGGCGATCGCTCCGACGAGCCGCCCGTCATCGTGGTCTCCGCCGTCGCCCTGGCCGAGAAGGTCCCCGACCCCGCCCTGCGGCCGCACGGGCTGCGCCTGGCCAAGGGCGACCTGCTCGACCTCGACGAGCTGGCGGTCGACCTGGTCGCCGCGGGCTACGAGCGCGTCGAGCAGGTCGAGGACCGCGGGCAGTTCGCCGTGCGCGGGGGGCTCCTCGACCTGTACCCGGCCACCGAGGACCGCGCCGTGCGCATCGACCTGTTCGGCGACGAGGTCGAGTCGCTGCGCTGGTTCTCCACCTTCACCCAGCGCTCGCTGGGCGAGGCCGAGGCGATCGAGGTCGCGCCCGCGGCCGAGCTGGCGTCCGAGCACCGTGAGCTGGCCGAGATCGCCGCGCTGGAGGACGCCGAGGAACGCCCGGACATCGCCGAGCTGCTGCCCGTGGACGACTTCCGCGCCTTCCTCGACCTGGCGCCGGCGGACGCCGGCCTCGTCGTCGCGGCGGCCGACGACGTCGACCCGGCGCTGGCCGACCTGTGGCAGGACGTCACCGCCGCCTTCCACGACGCCGACGCCCACCACCTGTACGTCCGTCCCGACGACGTCGCGGCGGCGCTCCAGGCCCGCGCCGGCGCCCGCCTGGAGGCAGTCCAGCGCGACCAGCCGATCGCCTTCCACGCCCAGGCCGCCGACACCACGGCCCGCTCGCTGCAGGAGGCCGAGCCCGAGCTGGAGAAGCTCGTGCGCTCGGGCTATCGCACCGTGGTCGCCTGGCCGCGGCGCGGCGAGGGCGAGCGCGCCGCCTTCAACCTGGCCCGCCTGACCGCCCAGTGGGGGACCGAGCACGCGGGCCCCGAGCCGGTCCTGCGCTTCGAGCACGCCAACCTCCGGGAGGGCTTCGTCGCCGCCCCGTTCAAGCTGGCCGTCCTGCCGGAGCACCGCCTCCTGCGCCGCCGGGGCGAGCGCCCCGCGACCCCGCGCCCCGGGGTCCTGCGCTCCTTCGCCGACCTGCGCACGGGCGACGTGGTCGTCCACGAGGACCACGGGGTCGCGCGCTTCGCCGGCTTCGACACCAAGACGGTGGCCGGGGTCACCCGCGACTACCTCGACCTCGAGTTCCAGGGCTCGGACCGCGTGTTCATGCCCGTGGACCAGCTGGCCAAGATCTCGCGCTACGTCGGCGCCGGCGGCGAGGAGCCCAAGCTGTCCAAGCTCGGCGGCAAGCGCTGGGAGACGCTCAAGGCCCGGGCCCGGCGCGCCGCCCAGGAGCTGGCCGGCGAACTGCTCAACCTCTACGCCGAGCGCAAGCGCCGCCCCGGCCACGCCTTCGCCCCGGACTCCGAGTGGCAGCGCGACTTCGAGGTGCGCTTCCCCTACACCGAGACGCCCGACCAGATGGACGCCATCGAGGCCGTCAAGGCCGACATGGAGGCGCCGCGCCCGATGGACCGCCTGATCTGCGGCGACGTCGGCTACGGCAAGACCGAGGTGGCGCTGCGCGCCGCCTTCAAGGCCGTGCAGGACGGCAAGCAGGTGCTGATGCTGGTCCCGACGACGATCCTGGCCCAGCAGCACTTCGGCACGTTCTCCGAGCGCCTGCGCGACTGGCCGATCACGATCGAGCACGCCAGCCGGTTCCGCTCCCCGGCCGAGCAGCGCGCGGCCATCGCCGCGTTCTCGCAGGGCAAGGCGGACATCCTCATCGGGACGCACCGGATCCTCTCCCGCGACGTGCGCCCCAAGGACCTCGGGCTGCTGATCGTCGACGAGGAGCAGCGGTTCGGGGTCAAGCAGAAGGAGCTGCTGCGCCAGCTGCGCCTGCGCGTGGACGTGCTGGCCATGTCGGCCACGCCGATCCCGCGCACGCTGCAGATGTCGCTGGCCGGGCTGCGCGACATCTCGGTCATCGAGACGCCGCCCGAGGGCCGGCGCCCCGTGCGCACCTACGTCGGCGAGTACGACGAGGAGCTGGTCCGCGCCGCGCTGGAGCGCGAGAAGCGCCGCGACGGCCAGGCGTTCTTCCTGCACAACCGCGTCGAGACGATCGACGAGACGGCCGAGCGCCTGCGCGGGGTGTGCCCGGACATGCGCTTCCTCGTGGCCCACGGGCAGCTCGAGGACGCCGAGCTGGAGAAGCGGATGATCGCCTTCCTGCGCGGCGAGGCCGACGTGCTCGTGTGCACCAGCATCATCGAGTCCGGCCTGGACATCCCGCAGGCCAACACGCTGGTGGTCGAGCGCTCGGAGACCTTCGGCCTGGCCCAGCTCTACCAGATCCGCGGGCGCGTCGGGCGCTCCAGCGAGCGCGCCTACTCCTACCTGCTGTACCCCAGCGCGGGGGCGCTGACCGAGGAGGCGGCGCAGCGGCTGACCGCCCTGTCGGACTACACCGAGCTCGGCGCGGGCGTGAAGATCGCGCTGCGCGACCTGGAGATCCGCGGCGCCGGCAACCTGCTCGGCGACGAGCAGTCCGGCCACGTCGCCGCGCTGGGCTTCGAGCTCTACATGCAGATGCTCGACGACGCGGTGCGCGGGATGGAGGGGGCCGATGCGGGCGAGGAGGCGCCCGAGCCCGTGCGCCTGGACGTCAACGTCGACGCCTACTTCCCGGCGGCCTACATCCCGTACGAGCAGGCCAAGATCGACGTCCACCGCCGGATCGCCGGCGCCCGCGAGCCCGCCGACCTGCAGGCCCTGCGCGAGGAGCTGGAGGACCGCTTCGGCCCGCCGCCCGAGCCGCTGCTCAACCTCATCTCGCTCCAGCAGGCGCGGATCAAGCTCGGCCAGGCCGGCGCGCGCGCGGTCACGTTCCGCGGCGACCGCCTCGCGGTGACCCCGATCGAGCTCGACTCGGTTCGCGCCAAGCGCCTGCGCGAGCGCATCCCCGAGGCGCTGTACGAGTCCGGCAAGTCCCAGCTGTCGGTCCGCGTGCCGTCCGATCCGGCCGAGCGCTTCCCCGCCGTCATGCGAGCGGCCGACGAGCTACTCGCCGTTACGCGAGAGGCGGCTTGAGTCTTATTTACACCGTGTTGAAGGACCGTCCTATACCCTTGCCCCTCGCGTGACTCGACTGGCTCGTCTGCTTCCGGCGCTTGGCGCCTTTTTTGTGCTCTCGCTCGCCCTCGCGGCGTGCGGCGACAGCGTGCCCGGCAACGCGGTGGTCCGCGTCGACGACGCGACGATCAAGCGCTCGACGTTCGACCACTGGATCCGCATCGCCGCGCAGTCCTCCCAGCAGCCCGGGTCGACGGGCAAGCCGGCGATCCCCGACCCGCCGGACTTCACGAAGTGCGTCGCGGCCAAGGCCAAGACCGCGCCCAAGCCGGCCCGCGGCCAGCCCAAGCCCTCCACCGCCCAGTTCAAGGCGCAGTGCAAGCAGGAGTACGAGGGCCTACGCGACCAGGTGCTCCAGTTCCTCGTCCAGGCCGAGTGGATCCAGGGCGAGGCCGCCGACCAGGACGTCAAGGTCACCGACGCCGAGGTCAACAAGTCCTTCCAGCAGCAGAAGAAGCAGTCCTTCCCGACCGAGAAGGAGTACCGCGACTTCCTGCGCACCTCGGGCATGACGCAGGAGGACATCAACCTGCGCGTCCGCCTGGACCTGCTCTCCAACAAGATCCGCACCAAGGTCCAGAAGTCCAAGGAAAAGATCACCCAGAAGCAGATCACGGCCTACTACGAGAAGAACAAGTCGCGCTTCGCCCAGCCCGAGCGCCGCGACCTCAACGTCGTGCTCACCAAGACGCGCCGGCGCGCGCGCAGCGCACTCCGCGCCCTGCGTGACGGCGACTCCTGGCGCGCGGTGGCCAAGCGCTTCTCGATCGACCAGGCGTCCAAGGACGCCGGCGGCAAGCTTCCCGGCGTGACCCCCGGCCAGCAGGAGAAGGCGTTCGACGACGCCGTCTTCAAGGCCAAGAAGGGTCAGATCGAGGGACCGGTCAAGACGCAGTTCGGCTACTACGTCTTCGAGGTCACCAAGGTCACGAAGAAGTCCCAGCAGACGCTCCAGCAGGCGACGCCGACCATCCGCCAGCTCCTCCAGCAGCAGGGCGAGCAGAAGCGCCTCAACGACTTCGTCAAGGACTTCGAGAAGAAGTGGAAGGACCGCACCAACTGCCGCGACGGCTTCGTGATCCAGATGTGCAAGAACGCTCCGAAGCCCAAGCGCAACCAGCAGACGACGCCCCCGGGCGCCGTCCCGCAGCCCGGTCAGGGCCAGCAGCAGGTGCCTCCGGGCGCGGGCGGTGCCCCGCCGCAGGGCGCCCCGCCGCAGGGCGCGCCGCCGCAGGGCGCTCCGCCGCAGGGCGCGCCGCCGCAGGGCGCTCCGCCGCAGGGCGCTCCGCCGCAGGGCGCTCCGCCGCAGGGCGCTCC
>DATLOP010000076.1:0-3018 GCA_035536255.1 Solirubrobacteraceae bacterium | reverse complement strand
GCCGAGGCCGAGGCCGAGGGCCTGACCGCGATCGCCGCCGGCTGGGACGGGGCGGCGCAGGCGCTGTTCGTCGTCGCCGACCAGATGAAGCCCACCTCACCCGAGGCCGTGCGGCGCCTGCGCGACCTCGGCCTGCAGCCGGTCCTGCTGACCGGCGACAACGAGGCGACGGCCCGAGCGGTCGCCGCCGAGGTCGGGATCGAGGAGACGATCGCGGAGGTCCTCCCCGCCGACAAGGCGAACGTCGTCAAGCGCCTGCAGGGCGAGGGCCGGGTCGTCGCGATGGTGGGCGACGGCGTGAACGACGCTCCGGCGCTCGCGCAGGCCGACCTCGGGCTGAGCATCGGGACGGGGACCGACGTCGCCATCGAGGCCTCCGACCTCACCCTCGTGTCCGGTGACCTGCGCGCGGCCGTGGACGCGATCCGGCTGTCGCGCTCCACCCTGCGCGTGATCAAGCAGAACCTGGCCTGGGCCTTCGGCTACAACGTCGCCGCCCTGCCGCTGGCCGCGGCCGGGCTGCTGAACCCGTTGATCGCCGGGGCGGCGATGGCCCTCTCGAGCGTCTCGGTCGTGTCGAACTCGCTGCGGCTCAGGCGGTTCACTTGACATACCCCCCGGGGGTACATTAGAGTCGCCGCCATGGAAGCCACCGCCCACGAGCACCAGCACCACCACGAGCCCCTGCCGACCAGCGGCCGGGCCCTCGACGGCGTCGCCCTGAGCGCGACGCTTCACTGCCTCACCGGCTGCGCCATCGGCGAGATCACCGGCATGATCATCGGGACCGCCCTGGGGTTCTCCGACCTCGGGACCATCGCCCTGGCCGTCGGCCTGGCCTTCCTCTTCGGCTACACGCTCACCAGCCTGCCGCTGCTGCGCGCCGGCCTGGCGCTGGGCGCCGTGGTCCCGATCGCGCTCGCCTCGGACACGGCCAGCATCGCGGTGATGGAGATCGTCGACAACGCGATCCTGCTCGCCATCCCCGGGGCCATGGACGCGCATCTCGACAGCGTCCTGTTCTGGGGCGCGCTCTCGGTCGCCCTCGTCATCGCCGGGCTGTTCGCCTTCCCGCTGAACCGCTGGCTGATCGCGCGCGGGCGCGGCCATGCGGCGGTACACGAGACCGGCATCCACGGCGGCCCCAACGTCCGCGTCGTGGGCGCGATCGCCGCCGTCGCCGGCGTGTTCGGGACCGCGGTGATCGTCGGCGAGCTGGTCAGCGGCGGCGACTCCGCCGGTGCCGGCGGCGGCCACGCCGGCATGAGCGAGGAGCCCAAGGCCGCGGGCGGGCACGCCGCGGAGGCCGAGGGCGGCCAGGACGCCGTGCGCGGGCTCGCGGCGAGCGAGGGCGGCCTGAAGCTCGAGCTGGCACGCACGCAGCTGCGCCGCGGCGCGCCCGAGCGACTGAGCTTGCGCATCGTCGGCTCCGGCGGGCGCCCGGTGCGCGACTTCGAGGTCGAGCACGAGAAGCGCATGCACCTGATCGTCGTGCGCCGCGACACCCAGAACTTCCAGCACCTGCACCCCACCATGGCCGCCGACGGCACGTGGTCAACGCCGGTGACGCTGCGCGAGCCCGGCAACTACCGCGTCTTCGCCGACTTCAAGCGCGACGGCAAGAACAGCACCCTGGCCTCCGACGTCGCCGTCGACGGCCCGGCGTCCTGGCAGGCGATCCCGCCCGCCACGCGGACGGCCCGCGCGACCGGCGGCTTTGAGGTCCGCGTGTCGGGTGCGGACTCACGCGCCGGCAGCGAGGCCGAGCTGCGCTTCGAGGTCACGCGCGCCGGCGAGCACGTCGACGTCGAGCCCTACCTGGGCGCGCGCGGGCACCTGGTCGCGCTGCGCGAAGGCGACCTCGCCTACCTCCACGTCCACCCCGTGGAGGGCGAGAGCGCCTCGGGCGAGGACGCCGGCCACGGCGAGGCCGAGAGCGGCCCGATCGCCTTCGCCACCGAGTTCCCCACCGCCGGGCGCTACCGCCTCTTCCTCCAGTTCAAGCACGAGGGCCGCGTCCAGACCGCCGCGTTCACGCGGGAGGTCGCACGGTGAGCCCGGCCTAGATGCCGACGGGCGAGGTCACTTCGTCGCCACGACCATCGAGTCCGGCCCGACCAGCGGCTCGACGTACGTCTCGCGAAAGCCCGCCTCGCGCATCCAGTCCTGACACTCGGCGCCGGTGAAGTCGAACCCGCCGCGCGTCTCCAGCAGCATGTTGAGGCTCATCAGCAGGCCGAACGCGTTCTCGCGGCGGTCGTCGTCGATGATCGCCTCGTAGACGATCAGCGCGCCTCCGTCGGGCAGCGCGCGGTGGGCCTTCTCGAGCAGCGTCCGCTTTCCGTCGAGGTCCCAGTCGTGCAGGATGTGGCCCATGATCAGCACGTCGGCGGGCGGCAGCTCGTCGGCGAAGAAGTCGCCGCCGTGAAAGCGCAGCCGGTCGTCCAGGCCGGCGCGGGCGACGAAGCGCTCGAAGTAGGGCTGGACCGCCGGGAGGTCGAAACCGCCGCCGCCGAGGTGGGCGTGCGCGAGGGCGAGCTGCACCGGCACCTGTCCCTCCGCGCAGCCGACGTCCACGACCCGCTCGTGGCGATCCCACGGGAACCGCTCGGCGAGCACGCGTGCCGGCCCGAGGCTGATCGACGACATCGCGCTGAGGAACCCCTGGAGGCGCTCCGGATCGGCGTACAGCGCCTCGAAGAGATCGCCCTCGCCCTCGATCTCGCTCTGCGGCTCACCGGTGCGCAGCCCCTCGGTCAGCGAGCCCCAGAACGGGTAGAGCCGCGCGTTGGCCATCTCCAGGATGCCGCCGACGTACGTCGGCTTGGCGTGGTCCAGGAACAGGTCGGTTTCGGGCGTGTTGCGGTAGGCGTCGCCCTCGCGCTCCAGCACGCCGAGGGCAACCAGCGCGTCGAAGAAATCCCGGACACTACGCGGATGGAGATCGAGCCGCTGGCGCAGGGTTTCGCCGTCGAGCGGGCATTTCGCTAGCTCCGTGAACAGGCCGAGCTCGACGGC
>DATLOP010000075.1:0-2864 GCA_035536255.1 Solirubrobacteraceae bacterium | reverse complement strand
TCGTCCCAGGCCGGAGCCGCCGCCAGTCCGCCGGTGACACCCCTGCCCGCGACGCCACCTGGGCGACGACGTCGTCAGCCGCGTTCTCGGTCTCGGCGACCACCACGGAAAGGAACACGCTGCGCCGCAGCGTGTCCGGGTCGCGGCCGGTCGCGCGGCAGGCCTCGTCGAGGTCATGCATCCCGGCGCGCGTCGCCTCGGGGGTGGGGAAGGCGCCCTCGGGGAGCCCGTTGAAGGCGTGAGCCCAGCGGGCCGCGATCCGCATGATCCGGGGCTTGCGGCCGCCGATCCAGATGGGCAACGGGCGCTGGACGGGCTTCGGAGCGCACAGCGCCTCCTCGACGCGGTAGTGCTTGCCCTCGTAGGTCGCCCGCTCGAGCGTCCACATGCGTGTGCAGATCTCGAGGGCCTCCACGAGCTGATCGACGCGCACTCCCGCGGGCGGGAAGTCGTACCCGTACGCCCGGTACTCGACGGCCTTCCAGCCGGCGCCGATCCCGAACTCGAGCCGGCCGGCGGAGATGTGGTCGACGCCGGCGGCGATCTTCGCGAGGAGCGCGGGGTTGCGGTACGACTGCGCGGTGACCATGGTCCCCAGGCGAAGCGAGGTGGTCCGCGCGGCCAGGGCGGCGAGGGTCGTCCACGCCTCGAGGCAGTTGCGGGCGGTGCTGTCGCGGTCGAAGAAGAGGTGGTCCGACAGCCAGAGCGCGCGCAGGCCGGTCCGCTCCGCCTCCTCCGCGACCGCCGCGATGCGGTCGAACGTGAAGCCGTGCTGCGGCTCCACCTGAACACCCAGGTCCACGAGCCCAGCGTAAGGCGGCGCTTGACGCCATCGGGAATACTTCTCTGCGGTGCTGCGCCACATCCTCCCGCTCGTCGCACTCGCGCTGGCCTCCGCGGCCTGCTACGCCGGGCCGGCGAACGCGAAATCGAGCGCGACGCAGGACCCCTCCAGCTTCCTGGCGGCGCCCACGAGCCGCGGCGCGATGGCGGCCATCGCCGATTCGGGCGGGAAGACGTTCGGGACAGCGGAGTTCCACGAGGATCGCTTCGGGGTCCGGGTCGACGTAAGGGTCATCGGGATGGCGCCGGGCCGTCACGGCATCCACGTGCACGCCGTGGGCAAGTGCGAAGGGCCGGCCTTCGCGTCGGCCGCCGGCCACTTCAACCCCGCGGGCCGGGTCCACGGGTCCAAGTCGTCGAACGGTCCGCACGCCGGCGACCTGGGCAGCCTCGAGGTCAAGGCCGATGGCACCGGCTCACTCTCGGTCATCACGCCCCACCTCAGCCTCGCGCCCGGCGCCCCGCAGTCCGTCCTGCTCACGGGCGGCCTCGCCGTCGTCATCCACGCGAACGAGGACGACGAGCTGACCGATCCCGCCGGGAACAGCGGCGACCGCATCGCGTGTGGCGTGATCAAGGCGGTGCCCGCGAGCTGAGCGTCCGCTAGCTCCGCGGTCGCGCCTCCTCGTCCTCGGCGGTCAGGCGGAACGCCATGTGGCGGCCGGCGATCGTGATCGTTGCCAGCGTGAACGCCGCGAAGGGCGCGATCGCCGCCAGCGTGAAGACCGACGTCGTCCCCGTGACGACGCGGTCTACCAGCACGGCCGCCGCGTACCAGAGCGCGAACGTGACCGCGCTCTCGACCAGCGGGAACGAGATGGGCCGTCTCGGGGTGCGGCGGGCCGGCCGCAGCTCCGGCGGGAGCAGCAGCTCGCGTTCGCGCCGCTGCGCGCGCTCACGCCGCCAGAGCAGCGCGACCACGTACGCACTGACCGCCGTCAACGCCAGGTAGAAGGCCGTGCCGTCGTACCGGCCGAGCGCCAGCGCCGCGAGGCCCAGCAGCAGCGATAGCATCGAGAGTGCGGAGAGCGCGACCATGAGGAGGCGGCGGGCGGTCGTCACGGCTTCGCGGCGCGAGCGAGGACCTCCACGACGTGGAGGACCGGCAGCGGGTGTCCCGCGGCCCGCAGTCCCGCCTCCATCTGGAGCATGCAGCCCGGGTTCGCGGTGACCACCGCGTCGGGGGACGTCGCGATGACCGCCGCCACCTTCTCGGCCAGCAGGCGATCGGCGTAGTCGGGCTGCGCGAGGTTGTAGTAGCCGGCGCTGCCGCAGCAGACGTCAGCGCCCTCCATCTCGATGAGCTCCAGGCCGTTGACCTTCGCGAGCAGGGCTCGCGGCTCGGCCCTGATGCCCTGCGCGTGCGCGAGGTGGCAGGGGTCCTGATACGTGACGCGCATCTTCAGCTCGCCCACGGGATCGTCCCCGGCCACCCCGGCGAGGTACTCCGTCACATCGCGCACCTTCGCCGCCAGCGCGTGCGCCCGCGCGCTCCACTGCGGGTCGTCGTGCAGAAGCTCGCCGTACCCCTTGAGGTGCGCGCCGCAGCCGGCGGCGTCGACGACGACCGCCTCGACCTCCTCGAACGCGGCGATGTTCCGGCGCGCGAGGGCGCGCGCCTCCTCGGCGTCGCCCGCGTGCGCGTTCAGCGCGCCGCAGCAGGTCTGGCCGGGCGCGTCCACGACCGCGACCCCGTACCGCGCGAGCAGCCGCGCGGCGGCCGTGTGCACGTCGCCGTACGCGACCCGCATCACGCATCCCAAGAGCAGTGCGACGCGCGCAACGGGTTCGGTCGGTGCGGCGGGCGCGCGGTAGCGCGGACGGGTGAGCGGGGGCGCGAGGGCCTCCAGCCGGCGAAGCCCCGGCGGCAGCAGGCGCGCCAGGCCGGTCCGCCGCACCAGCGCCTGCAGTCCCAGCCGCTCGTACAGGGACAGCACAGCGGCAACCGCGCCCAGCACGCGAGGGCGGGGGAGGACGCCGCGGAGCAGCGCCGACCGCACGAGGCGGCCGCTGGGGCTCCG
>DATLOP010000074.1:0-2911 GCA_035536255.1 Solirubrobacteraceae bacterium | reverse complement strand
GGCGCTCGAGCGCGCGGGCGCCGACGCCGACGCCGCGGTGCCCGGGATGCGTGCGCACCTGGAGGGCTGCCCGGCGTGCGGCGAGGACCGCGCCAGCCTGGCCGCCCTGCTGGACGCCGACGACGGCTCCGCGCCTCAGCCCTGACGGGCGGCCACGAACTCGCGCAGCGTCGCCTTGCCGCCGCTGGCGATCGGCTCGCCGTGGGCGAACAGCAGCGCGTCGAAGTCCTCGTCGAGCAGCGGGACCAGGCCCGCGACGATGTCGGCCTTGACGGCCTCGGGGTCGTCGCCCAGGTACTGGTCGGGCGGATGGCCGAGCTCGCCGGGGTTGACGATCCCGTCGCCGAAGACCAGGACGCCCGGGCCCGCCGCGACGTGCAGGACGGCGTCGTCGGGACAGATCCGGCCGAAATCCAGGACGCGGACCCCGGGCGCGATCTCGTCGCCGGCCTCGTAGCCGCGCACGTCGAGGTCGTCGCGGCCCTCGAACTCGTGCAACCCGGCACGGTGGGCCAGGACCGGCACGCCGAGGCCGGGGGTGCTGCGGACGTGGTGGCGGACCGTCAGCACCGCGCGCTGCACGGGGTGCCCGATCCACTCCGGGCCCTCTCCCTCGGGCAGGAGCGGGTCCAGCGCCGTCCCGCTGTCGGTGAGCAGGTACGAGCTGACGTCCATCCCGAGATTCGGGTGCCTGGCCTGCCAGTGCAGGACGCCGGGAACGACCTCGTCCACGCCGGGGAGCCTAGTGGGGGACGGCTACGTCGGGGTCGAACTCCATCGTCTCGTCCTCCACGGAGCCCATCCGCAAGAGCAGGATGTCCCGCGCGTAGTTCTGGTGCAGGCGCCAGGGCGTCCGCGAGCCCTGCTTGGGGAACTGGTCGATCGAGCGCAGGACGTAGCCCGAGGTGAAGTCGATGAACGGCTCGGGCCGCACCGCGGGGTCGTGGTTGCGCGGGGTGCAGACGGCGTGCCCGTGCTCGGACATGTGGTTGAGCAGCCGGCACACGTACTCGCTGGTCAGCTCGCACTTCAGCGTCCACGACGCGTTGGTGTAGCCCAGCGCGAAGGCCAGGTTCGGCACGCCCTCGAGCATCATCCCCTTGTAGGCCAGCTTCTCGGGGAGCCGCACCGCCTCGCCGTCGACCGAGACCTCCGCGCCGCCCAGGGGCACGAGGTTCAGGCCGGTCGCCGTGACCACCAGGTCGGCCTCCAGCTCGGCGCCGGACTCCAGCCGCAGGCCGGACTCGGTGAACGTCTCGATGCGGTCGGTGACCACGGTGGCGTCGCCGTCGGCGATCGCCTTGAACAGGTCGCCGTCGGGCACCAGGCACAGCCGCTCGTCCCAGGGGTCGTAGCGCGGGCGGAAGTGGGGGTCGGTGGCGTAGCCGCGCGGGAGCTGGCGCTGCACCCCCCGGCGGATCAGCGCCTTCGCCACCCGCGGGCGTCGCCGGCTCAGCTGGAAGCTCAGCTGGGCCATGAGCACGTTCTTCCAGCGCACGAGCGTGTACGCGGCGCGCTCCGGGAGCACGCGGCGCAGCGCCCGCGCGACCGGGTCCACCGCGGGCAGCGACACGACGTAGCTCGGCGAGCGCTGGAGCATGGTTACGTGCGCGGCGCGCCGGGCCATCGCCGGGACCAGGGTGACCGCGGTGGCGCCGCTGCCGATCACCACCACGCGCTGGCCGTCGTATTCGACGTCGTCGGTCCAGCGCTGGGGATGGACGACCTCGCCGCCGAAGCGCTCGATCCCGGGGAAGTCCGGCGTGTAGCCCTCGTCGTAGCGGTAGTAGCCGGTGCAGAAGAACAGGAACGCGCACGTCATCCGCACGGTCTCCCCCGTGCCGGCGCGCTCCACGTCCACGGTCCAGCGCGCCCGCGCCGAGGACCAGTCGGCGCGCACGACCCGGTGCCCGAAGCGGATCCGCTCCTCGATCCCGTGCTCGCGCGCGGTGTCGCGCACGTACTGAAGGACCGCCGAGCCCTCGACGATCGAGCGGGCGTCGGGCCAGGGGCGAAACCGGTAGCCGAGCGTGTACATGTCGGAGTCCGACCGCACGCCGGGGTAGCGGAAGAGGTCCCACGTGCCGCCGAGCGAGTCGCGCGCCTCGAGGATCGCGAACGTCCGGCCGGGGCAGCGCGCCTGCAGGTGGTAGCCCGCCGCGATCCCCGACAGCCCGGCTCCCACCACCAGCACGTCCACGTGTTCGTCCGGCATCGCGCCCCATCATGTCGGACCGGAGGCGCCGGCCGCGGATGCCGACCCGCAATGATCCGCCACGATGGCTGGCGCGAATACCCCAGTGACAGCGTGCCCACGACCGACGACATCCGCACGCTGGCCGACGAGGAGCTGATGGCGCTCGTCCAGGCCGGCGACCCGCGTGCGTTCGAGCTGCTCTACGACCGCCACGGCGGCCCGGCGTTCTCGCTGGCCTACCGGATCTCGGGGCAGCGCGGCGTGGCCGAGGACGTGACGCAGGAGGCCTTCCTCTCGATCTGGCGCAGCCGCGAGCGCTACCGCCCGGCCCGCGGGAGCGTGCGCTCGTGGATCTTCGGCATCGTGCACAACCGCGCCATCGACGGCCTGCGCCGCAACCTGGTGCACGACCGCCGGCGCGCGAGCGCCGAGGGGCTGGAGGAGCGGCCGGCGACCGACCCGCCGATCGAGGTCGAGGCGATCCGCCGCGAGGAGACGCGGCGCGTGCGCACCGCGCTGCGCGCCCTGCCCACCGACCAGACGCGCGTGATCGAGCTCGCTTACTACGGCGGCTACACGCACCGCGAGATCGCCGACCTGGTCGACGCGCCCGTCGGCACGGTGAAGGGGCGCATGCGGCTGGGCCTGCAGCGGCTGCGCCACGAGCTCGGGGAGGCCGTGGCGTGACCCACGAGCGCTTCCAGGAGAGCGTCG
>DATLOP010000073.1:0-7871 GCA_035536255.1 Solirubrobacteraceae bacterium | reverse complement strand
GCTGGCCGCGACAGGCAGCGCCGGAGCGCAGGAGCCGGCGCCGGTCGAGGTCAGGGCGCAGGGCAATCCCTTCTACGACTCCGCCAACCTGCGGTTCTCCCCGGCCGCGGTGACGGCGGCCGTCGGGCAGACCGTGCGCTGGACCAACACCGATACCACGGTCCCGCACACCGCCACCGAGGATCACGACCTGTGGGATCTCGGCGGCTCCTACGGCGCCACGCCCGCCAACCCACCGGGCATGGCCCCCGGAACCTCGGTGGGCCGCCGGTTCGAGGCGGGCGTGCACCGCTACCACTGCCGCATCCACGCCTCGATGAACGGGGTCGTGAGCGTGCCGGTCCTGCTCGCCACCGCCCGGCGCCGGGTCACGCGGCTGGTCCGCGTGCCCGTGCGGATCCCCGGCACCCGCCGCACCGCGGTGTTCCGCATCCGCGTCGGCCGCACCGTGACCGACGTGGCCATGCGCTGGGCGCCCCTCCCGAGCGGGCCCGACCGCGTGTTCGACGTCGAGGTCCGGCGCGGGGAGGGCCCCTACAAGCGCTACGCCACCGGCACCCACCGGTCGAGCGGGATGCTGATCGGCCAGAACCCGGGGACGACGTTCGGGGTCCGCGCGCGGATGCGCGCCAAGGGCGGGGAGTCCCGGGCCACCGACTGGTCGGCGGCGGCTACGATCGTTTCCTGAGCCGGCCCCGCCCTCCTCGCCCCCGATGGTCCCGCTGAGGGTGCGGCGGTTCCTGTGGCGGGCCCGGCGCGAGGCGCGCCGGCGCGGGCACGCCTGGGGACTGGAGGCGGCGACGCGCCCCGGGGACGTCGCCGAGCTGCTGCGCCTGGCGCGCGGCCGGCGTCACGTCGTGGAGCTGGGCACCGGGCCCGGCTGGACGGCCATCGCCCTGGCGCTGGCGGACGGGCGCCGCCGCGTGACCACCTACGACCCCGTCGTCCACGACCATCGCGACGCGTACCTGGCGCTGGCGCCGCGCGCGGCCGGGCGCATCGAGTTCGTGCAGGCCCCGGGCGTGGAGGCGCACGGCGAGGGCGTCGAGCTGCTGTTCGTGGACTCGACCCACGAGCGCGAACCGACCGTGGCCGAGTTCCGCGCCTGGCGCCCCCGCCTGGCGCCGAGCGCCGTGGTCGCCTTCCACGACTACGGCCACCCCGACTTCCCGGGCGTGGAGGAGGCGGTGACCGAGCTGGGACTGAAAGGCGAGCGCCGCGGGGGCATGTTCGTGTGGTCGGTACCCTGACCGCATGGCCTCCGCCCCCGACAAGCTGCTGCTGGCGGCGCCGCGCGGCTACTGCGCGGGCGTCGACCGGGCCGTCCAGACGGTCGAGCACGCGCTCGACCTGTACGGCGCGCCGGTGTACGTGCGCAAGGAGATCGTCCACAACAAGCACGTGGTGGAGGAGCTGGCCGAGCGCGGCGCGATCTTCGTCGAGGAGGAGACCGAGGTGCCCGAGGGCTCGACCGTCGTGTTCTCCGCCCACGGCGTCTCCCCGGCCGTCCACGCCAACGCCGCGCAGCGCGAGCTGTTCGCCATCGACGCCACCTGCCCGCTGGTCACCAAGGTCCACGTCGAGGCCAAGAAGTTCGCCGCCGAGGGCTACACGATCGTCCTGGTCGGCCACGCCGGCCACGAGGAGGTCGAGGGGACGATGGGCGAGGCGCCCGAGCACATCGTCCTGATCGAGACCGAGGCCGACGTGGACGCCCTCGAGATCGCCGATCCCGACAAGGTGGCCTACATCTCCCAGACCACGCTGAGCGTCGACGAGACCCGCCAGATCATCGCTCGGCTGCGCGAGAAGTTCCCCCGGATCGTCGGGCCCCGCACCGACGACATCTGCTACGCCACCACCAACCGCCAGGCCGCGGTCAAGCAGATGGCCGAGCACTGCGACCTCGTGCTGGTCATCGGCTCGCGCAACTCGTCGAACTCCAACCGCCTGGTCGAGGTGGCGCGCGACCACGGCGCCGACTCGCACCTGATCGACAACGAGTCCCAGGTGCGCGAGGAGTGGCTGGAGGGCAAGCGCGTCGTCGGCATCACGTCGGGCGCCAGCGCGCCCGAGGAGCTGGTCCAGCGCCTGGTCGAGTTCTTCCGCGACCGGGGCACCGAGGACGTCTCGGAGTTCGAGGTCGTCCAGGAGGACGTGCGGTTCATGCTCCCCAAGACGATCCGCCGCGCGCTCGCCGAGCGCGACGCCGCGCCCGCCTAGGCGCGGCCTGGGCTAGTCTCGGCCCCGATGGAGGGGCTGATGATGGACACGCCGCTGCTGGTGCGCCACATCGCGCAGCGCGCCGAGCAGGTGTTCGGCGACCGCGAGGTCGTGTCGCGCACGCAGGAGGGCGTCGAGCGCTCGACCTACGCCGAGGTCGTGGAGCGCGCGCGGCGGCTGGCGAGCGCGCTGACCGAGCTGGGCGTGCGGCCGGGCGACCGGGTGGCGACGTTCGGGTGGAACTCGCGGCGCCACCTGGAGCTGTACCTGGCCGTCCCCAGCATGGGCGCCGTCCTGCACACGCTGAACATCCGGCTGTTCGAGGACGACCTGCGCTACATCGCCGATCACGCCGAGGACCGCGTGGTCTTCCTCGACGCCAGCCTGGCCGACGTCATGCCGCGCTTCGAGGGCGTCGAGCACGAGGTCCTGATGCCCGACGGCCCCGGGGAGCGCCCCGGCGCGACGGGCTACGAGGAGCTCGTGGCCGGCGGCGATCCGGGCTTCGAGTTCCCCGAGCTGGACGAGGGCAGCGCCGCGGCCATGTGCTACACGAGCGGCACGACCGGGCGGCCCAAGGGCGTCGTCTACTCGCACCGCTCCACGCTGCTGCACTCGCTGGGCGTGCTGTCGCCCGACGCCATCGGGATCGCCGCCGCCGACTCGGTCATGCCGGTGGTCCCGATGTTCCACGCCAACGCCTGGGGGATCCCGTACGCGGCCGCGCTGGCCGGGGCGCGCCAGGTGTTCCCCGGGCCGCGGATGGCGCCGGCCGAGCTGGCCGAGCTGATCGCCGCCGAGCGCGTCACGCGCACCGCGGGCGTGCCCACGATCTGGCAGGGCTTCCTCCAGCTCGACCCGCCCCCGGACCTGTCGTCGCTGCGCGAGATCAAGTGCGGCGGCTCGGCCGTGCCCCAGGCGCTGATCCGGGCCTTCGACGAGCGCTTCGGCGTGCCGATCGTCCAGGGCTGGGGGATGACCGAGACCAGCCCGCTCGCCGCCACCTCGCGCCTGCCCGCCGACGCGCCCGAGATGTCCGAGGACGACCGCTACGCGCTGCGCGCCTGCCAGGGCCGCACGCTGCCGCTGGTCGACTTCCGGATCGACGAAGACGCGGGCGGCGAGCTGCAGGTGCGCGGCCCCTGGATCGCGCGCGAGTACTACCGCGACCCCGACTCGGGCGAGAAGTTCACCGCCGACGGCTGGCTGCGCACCGGCGACGTGGCCGAGCTGGCCCACGGCTCCTACATCAAGCTCGTGGACCGCACCAAGGACCTCGTGAAGTCGGGCGGGGAGTGGATCAGCTCCGTCGAGCTGGAGAACGAGATCATGAGCCACCCCGACGTGCTCGAGGCCGCGGTGATCGCGGTGCCCGACGAGCGCTGGGGCGAGCGGCCGTGCGCATGCGTCGTGCCGCGCGACGGGGCCGCGCTGGACGCCGCCGCCGTCGTGGGCTTCCTCGACGGGCGCGTGGCCACGTGGTGGCTGCCCGACCGCGTCGAGGTCATCGACGAGGTCCCCAAGACGTCGGTGGGCAAGTTCGACAAGAAGGCCCTGCGCGCCCGCTTCGCCGGCGCGGCGTGAGCACCCTCGTCGTCTCGGACCTGCACCTCGGCACGCGCTCGGGACTCGACCTCCTGCGCCGCGAGGGGCCCCGCGCCGCGCTGGCCGAGGCGCTGGACGGGATTGAGGAGGTGGTCCTGCTGGGCGACGTGCTGGAGCTGCGCGAGGCCCCGGTCGCGCAGGTGCTGGCCGAGGCACGCCCGGCGCTGGAGGCGCTGGGCCGCGCGATCGGCCCCGACCGCCGCGTCGTCCTGACCGCGGGCAACCACGACCACCGCCTGGTCGGGGAGTGGGTGGAGCGCCGGCGCCAGGACCCCGATGCCGAGCCCCTGCGCGCCGAGCAGCGGATGGCGCCGGCCGAGGCCTCGGCCCTCGCGCAGGCGGTGGCGGACGCGCTGCGCCCGGCCCGGGTCGAGGTCGCCTACCCGGGGGTCTGGCTGGCCTACGGCGTCTACGCGACGCACGGCCACTACCTCGACGTGCACAACACGGCGCCGGCTCTGGAGACGCTGGCCGCGCGCGCCGTCGAGCGGGTGCTGAGCCGCCGCGGCCGGCTGCCGGACGGCGTGGACTTCTACGAGGCGGTGCTGGGGCCGGTGTTCGCGCCCCTGCACGAGCTCGTCCAGCACGTGCCCGGGCACGCCTCGGCCGGCGCCGGGCCGTCGCAGCGCGCCCAGCGCATCCTCACCGGCACGGGGCGCCGGCCGCTGGGCCATCGCCTGGCCTCGGGCGTCGCCTTCCCGGCCTTCGTGGCGGCGCTCAACCGCGCCGGGCTCGGGCCGCTGGACGGTGACGTGTCGGGGCCCGCGCTGCGCCGCGCCGCCGTGCGCGCGATGGGGGAGGTGACCCGCCGGCTCGTGCCCGACGCCGAGCACGTGATCTTCGGCCACACCCACCGCTTCGGGCCGCTGGCGACCGACGACGCGGCGGAGTGGACGGCGCCGGCCGGGGCGCGCCTGCACAACTGCGGCAGCTGGATCTTCGAGCGCTTCATCGTGGGGGGGACCGCCGGCGAGAACCCCGGCTTTCCCGGCCCGCACCCCTACTGGCCGGGCGGCGCCGTGCGCGTCGAGGGCCGCGGCGACGTCCGCCCGCTGCGCCTGCTGGCCGATGCCTCGCGCGAGGACCTCATCGGACGCCCGGCGTGAACTGGACCGCCCAGCACGTCACGCCGTCGCCCACCTCCAGCTCCAGCTCGCCCTCCGTGTGGCGCTCGTGCTCGACCAGCGGGTACGCCCCCGGCCCGGCGACCTCGACCGTGCGGTCGTTGGCCCGCACGTCGCCCGTCCCGTCGAGCACGCCCCACACCCCGCCCGCGGCGTAGGGGCCGGAGAACGGCGGGCCGGAGCGGTCCGGGCTCTGGGCGACCAGCTCGGCGCCGGGCGCGTCCTCCGGGCGCCGGGGCTCGACCACGGCCGCCTCGATCCCCAGCAGCTCCTGGATCCCCCGCTCGGTCTCGTCGTAGGCGCCCTCGCCGTAGTGGTAGTCGAACAGGCGCCCGCCCTGGTCCCACAGGTAGCGCGCCGGCCAGCCCCGGTTCTCGTACAGCCGCCACGTCTGCGCGTCCACGTCCACCACCACCGGCCAGTCGATCCCCAGCCGGTCCACCGCCGCGCGCACCGCCTCCTCGCCCTCCGAGGCCGGGAAGCCCGCCGTGTGCACGCCGACCACGCGCAGCCCGGCCTCGGCGTAGCGGCGGTGCCACTCGCGCACGTAGGGCAGCGTGCGCATGGAGTTGGCGCGGCAGGCGTCCCAGAACTCCACCAGCACCGGCCGGCCGACCTGCTTGTCCATCCGCAGCGGCGCGACGTTGACCCACGGCAGGTCGCGCGGGAACGGCGGCGCCGCGATCTCGACAGGGGGTCGCAAGGGGGCGGCAAGGTACCATCGAGCCCCATTCCCACCGAGGACGAGGAGGCGCGACATGGAGGACTTCTGGAGCCGGCTGGAGGACGTGCGAGCGCGCTGGAACGTGCTCGAGCACCCCTTCTACCAGCGCTGGTCGGCGGGAACGCTGATCCGAGAGGAGCTGGCGAGCTACGCGGGCGAGTACCGCCACGCCGTCGTCGCCCTGGCCGACGGCGCGGCCGGCGCCGCGCGCCAGGCCGGCCCCGAGGAGCGCCGCGCGCTGGAGGCCCACGCCGCCGAGGAGGCCTCGCACGTCGCGCTGTGGGACGACTTCGCCCGCGCGGTCGGCGGGGACCCGGCGACCGAGGCGTCCCCCGAGACCGCGGACTGCGCCCGCGCCTGGGCGGGCGACGGCGAGCGGGCGCTGCTGCCCAGCCTCATCGCGCTCTACGCCATCGAGTCCGGCCAGCCCGCGATCGCCGAGACCAAGCGCGACGGGCTGCGCGAGCACTACGGCGTGGAGGCCGGGGAGGCGACCGCGTACTTCGACCTGCACGCCACGCTGGACGGCGAGCACGCGGCCGCCGAGCGCGCGCTGATCGAGCCCCGCCTGGCCGAGGCGGACGCCGGCGCGCTGCTGGCCGAGGCCGAGTCGGTCCTGCGCGCCAACTGGCGCCTGCTGGACGGCGTGGAGCGCCTCAACGCTCCCGTGTGAGGGGGTAATTCCCGCAACTGTCGGGGATCCCGGCTGTTGTAGTTTGGCTAGCCCCATTCCACCCAGGAGAGATAGATGCGCAAGTTCGCACTCCTCGCGGCCGTGACGGTCGCAGGCGCCCTCGGCGCCACGTCCGTCGCCCACGCCGCGAACCAGTACACCTCGACGTCGCGGATCCTGCCCGCCAACTCGGGCACGTTCGCCGTCCCCACGCCGGTCAGCGCGGGCCTCACCGCCGCGATCACCGAGCCTTCCGGTGAGCGCCCCCAGGCGATCAAGACCTACTCGATCGGCCTCGGCGCCGGCGTCGTGCCGAACACCCGGCGGTTCCCCGGCTGCTCGTTCAACCAGGCCAACACGAACCCGCTTCCGGCCCAGTGCATTCGGGCCAAGGTCGGGTCGGGCCAGGTCCAGGCCCTCGCGGGCGCGCCGAACAACCGCCAGCAGAAGATCCCGTGCTACCTGGACGTCACGCTGATCAACAGCACCGTCGCGAACCACATCTACATCCGCATCGACAGCCGTGACGCCGCCGGGACCCCCGGCGACAGGCAGTGCGGCAACGTCGGCGGCCAGACCGGCGCGATCCAGCAGCACGGCGCCATCGACGCGGTCTACGCGGCCACCACGACCGCGTTCGCGCGCGGCGTGACTCCGCGCCGGCTCCTGCGCGGATACTCGATCCGCTTCACGGTCCCGGACTTCCTCCTGAAGCCCCTGGGGTCCCTGGAGACGGCGGTGGTCAACATCGTCGCCAACATCCAGCGCAAGTCGGTCGCGACGACGGTGCGCCGCAACGGTCGCAACGTCATCGTGCGCCGGGGCTACCTGGAGTCGGTCGGGTGCCCGACCGTCCCGCGCGGCTTCCGCCTGAACACCGTGATCTTCACGGACCTCAGCGGCACGACCAAGCAGTCGACCTCGCGGTCGGCCTGCCAGGTCTAGGCACGACGCAGTTCGGATTCGACCTCGGGGCGGCCTTCGGGCCGCCCCGTCGTCGTTCTACAGCAGGGCACGCAGCTCGTCGCCGATCCACGGGATGAGCTGGTCGACGTCGGGCATCTGGTCGCGGTCGGACACGATCCCGAAGTCCATCTGGCCCATGTAGCTCATGACCGTGATGTTGAGGCCCATGCCGTCGGTGATCACCGACACCGGGTAGTTGGCCTCAAGCTTCGCCCCGGCCAGGTAGAGCGGGAACTGGGGGCCGGGGACGTTGGAGATCACCAGGTTCCACGTCGGGCGCCCGGCGCCGCTGGTGGCCAGCGAGAACGTCAGCCGGGCCGCGCGCGAGAAGACCGCGGGCGGGATGAAGTGGTTGGTGTCCTGCAGCAGCTCGGCCGGCAGGGCGCGGTGGCGCTCCTTCATCTCGGACAGCGCCTCGTGGGTGCGCAGCAGGCGCTCGACCGGGTCGGCCACGTCGGTGAACAGGGGCGCCCCCATCAGCATGATGCGGTTGCCGTAGGTCCCGACCTGGGCGTCGGTGCGCACCGACACGGGGAGCTGCGCGACCCGCGGCTCG
>DATLOP010000072.1:0-13775 GCA_035536255.1 Solirubrobacteraceae bacterium | reverse complement strand
ATCGCCATGCCCCCGGGCTACGAGTCCGGCCGCCACGTCCACGACGAGCAGGAGGAGCTGTACTTCATCCACCGCGGGACGATCGAGATGGAGTTCGGCGACGGGACCACCCACCGCCTGGAGGAGGGCGCGTTCGCCCGGGTGGACGCGCCCACCGTGCGCAAGATGCGCAACGTCGGCGACGGGGACGCGCTGTTCGTGATCGTGGGCGGCACGGACGGCTACGTGGGGCGCGACGGGCGCCTGCCCGAGGGCGAGACCAACCCCCGCGGCGAGGGCCCCCCCGGAGCCGCCCCGCCACAATAGGCGGGCCGTGGCCCTCGAGTTCTCCCAGCGCATCGGACGCATCCCCGTCTACCCGGCGGCGGACGGCTACGCCCTGGACGCCGACGTGGCGATGCTCGCGTCCAACGAGACGCCGTTCGGCCCTCTGCCCGGCGTGCTGGAGGCGGCCCGCGACGCCCTGGCCACGGTCAACCGCTACCCCGACCCGGGCAACGGGGAGCTGCGGGCGGCGCTGTCGGCCCGCTACGGCGTCCCGCGCCAGCGGATCGTCGTCGGCAACGGCAGCTGCGACGTCCTGCTGGCCGCGGGCGAGGCGCTGCTCGAGCCGGGCGCCGAGATCGTTTACGGCTGGCCGAGCTTCTCCATGTACCCGCACCTGGCCGCGGCGTCGGGCGCCACCCCGGTGACGGTCCCCCTCGACGCGCAGGAGCGCCACGACCTGCCGGCGCTCGCGGACGCGGTCACCGTGGCCACGCGGATGCTGATCGTCTGCAACCCCAACAACCCGACCGGGACGGCCGTCCCCGCGGCGGCCGTCGCCGAGCTGCTGCGCGCCGTGCCGCCGCACGTCTGCGTGATCGTCGACGAGGCCTACTGCCAGTTCAGCGTCCTCGAGGATCCCGACACCAGCGTCGACCTGCTCGAGCGCCACCCCAACCTCGTCCTGCTGCGCACCTTCTCCAAGGCCTACGGGCTCGCCGGCCTGCGCGTGGGCTACGGGCTGTGCGGCAGCGAGGCGTTTCGCGCCGCGGTGGACCAGGTCCGCCAGCCGTTCTTCGCCAACGTGGCCGCCCAGGCGGCGGCGCGCGAGGCGCTGCGCCACCAGGACGAGGTGGCCCGCCGCGTCGAGCTGACGGTGGCCGCGCGCCTCCAGCTCGAGGCGGGGCTGCGCGAGCTCGGGCTCGCGCCCGCGGAGTCCCAGGCGAACTTCGTGTGGTTCGGCCTGCCCGAGGGGGCCGACGAGGCCGCGGTCGTCGGTGCCCTGGGGGAGCGCAAGGTCCTGGTGCGCGCCGGCGGCGCGCTGGGCCGCGAGGCCCACCTGCGCGTGACGTGCGGCACGCCGGAGGAGAACGCACGATTCCTGTCCGCCCTGCGCGAAGCCTTGTAGGCGCGCGAGCGCGTCTGCTACAAACTCCCCGCGGCATGTCGTTCTTCTCCTACGTCTACTCCTGGCGATTTAGCTAGGCGCTCGGCCGGCTTCCAGAGCCGTCCCGACCGCCATGAGCCGCCAGCCCGTAGACCCCTCGGAAGAGAGAGAACGACTCGTGAGAACCAGCCTCCCCAGAACCGAAGAGACCGTCCGCGACCAGCGGATCGAGCAGGTCATCCCGCTCCTGACGCCGGCGCTGATGCTCCACCAGCAGCCGCTCTCGCCCGCCCAGGCCGACACGGTGCTGCGCGGGCGCGCCGACGTCTCGGCCATCCTCGACCGCACCGACGACCGGCTGCTCGTCGTGGTCGGGCCGTGCAGCGTCCACGACCTCGACGCGGCGCGCGAGTACGCCAGCCTGCTCAGCGCGAAGGCGGCCGAGCTGGGCGACGACCTGTGCGTGGCCATGCGCGTGTACTTCGAGAAGCCGCGCACCACGATCGGCTGGAAGGGCATGATCAACGACCCCCACCTCGACGAGTCCGGCGACGTCAACGCCGGCCTGCGGGTGGCGCGCGGACTGCTGCTCGACGTGCTCTCGCTGGGGCTGCCCATCGGCTGCGAGTTCCTGGACCCGATCATGCCCCAGTACATCTCCGACGCCGTGTCGTGGGGGGCGATCGGCGCGCGCACGACCGAGAGCCAGATCCACCGCCAGCTCGCCTCCGGCCTGTCGAGGCCCGTCGGCTTCAAGAACCGCACGGACGGCAACGTCGACGTGGCCGTGGACGCGGTGCGCGCGGCGCGGGTGCAGCACGTGTTCCCGGGCGTCGACGTCACCGGCACCCCGGCCATCCTGCACACGCACGGCAACCCCGACGGGCACGTGATCCTGCGCGGCGGGAAGGGCGCGCCCAACCACACCGAGGAGGGGATCGGCGCCGCGCTGGCCAAGCTGCGCGCGGCCGGGCTGCCCGAGCGCCTGGTCGTCGACGCGTCGCACGACAACAGCGGCAAGGACCACACGCGCCAGCCCGCCGCCGGGGCGCAGATCGCGCGCCAGGTCGCGGGCGGCAACCGCGCCATCGTCGGCGTGATGCTGGAGTCCTTCCTCGTCGAGGGCCGCCAGGACCTGGCCACGGACCTGCCGCTGACCTACGGCCAGTCGATCACCGACGCCTGCATGTCCTGGGACATGACCGTCGGGGTGCTCGAGGAGCTGGCGGCGGCGGTCCGAGCGCGGCGAGCGGCGACCTGAGCGCCATCGCGGTCATCGGCGTCGGGCTGATCGGCGGCTCGATCGGCCTGGCCGCGCGCGAGCGCGGGGGCGTGAGCGTGCGCGGCTTCGACCCCGGGTCGGGCGTGCTGGACGCGGCGCGCGAGCGCGGGGCGCTGGACGAGGCGTGCGCCTCGGTCGCCGACGCGCTGGAGGGGGCCGACACGGCGTTCGTCGCCGCGCCCGTGGGCGCGCTGCCGGCGCTGCTGGACGAGGTCCTGGCCGCCGCCGGGCCCGACTGCGTGGTCACCGACGTGGGCTCGACCAAGCGCGCCGTGGTGGAGGGGCGCGACGACCCGCGCTTCGTGGGCGGCCACCCGCTGGCCGGCGCCGAGACCTCGGGCGTCGTGCACGCGCGCGCCGACCTGTTCGCCGGGGCGACGTGGTACCTCACCCCGACCGAGACGACCTCGGGGATGCTCTTCGAGCGCCTGCACCGCACGATCGCCGGCTTCGGCGCGCAGCCCACGGCCATCGACGCCGCCGCCCACGACCGCCTGATGGCCAGCGTCTCGCACCTCCCGCACGTGCTGGCCAACGTCCTGGTCGACCAGGCCGCGGCGGCGCTGTCGGCCGAGGAGGAGCGCCTGCCCGCCGCCGGCCCCAGCTTCCGCGACGCCACCCGCGTGGCCGGCGCCAACGACGCGATCTGGACCGACATCTACCTGGCCAACCGCGACGCCGTGATCGAGCGCATCGAGGAGTCGGTGCGCCGCCTGGAGGAGGTCCGCGACGCCCTGGCCCGCGGCGACGCCGGCGCCGTGCGCGACTGGAACGCCGGGGCCCGCGAGGCCCGCCGGCGCCTGCTGGAGTCCGAGCTGGCCGGGGGGTCGGTCCACGAGCTGCGCGCCTCGGTGCCCAACCAGCCCGGCGTCGTCGCTCGCCTGGCGCTGGAGCTGGGCCGGGCGGGGATCAACATCACCGACATGGCGCTGTACCCGTCCAGCGACATGCGCGACGGGGTGGTGGCGTTGTGGATCGCCGGCGACGAGCCCGCCGACCGCGCCGAGGCCCTGGTCGGCGAGCTGGGCTACCCGGTGGCGCGCCCGTGAGGATGCGCTTCGAGCCCGCGGCGCGCCTGCGCGGGGATCTGGTGGCGCCGCCGGACAAGTCGATCTCGCACCGCTCGGCGCTGCTGGGCGCGATGAGCTCGGAGCCCGTGCGGGTGCACAACTACCTCGACGCCGGCGACACCAACTCCACGCTCAACGCGCTGCGGGCCGTGGGCGCGCTGGTCGAGTCGCGCCCCGACGAGGTGGTGATCCGCGGCGGCGGGCTGCGCGACGTGTCCCCGGCCGACGGGCCGATCGACGTCGGGAACTCCGGCACGCTGATGCGCCTGCTGCCCGGGTGGCTGGCCGGCCAGGACGGCTCGTGGACGCTGGACGGCGACGCGTCGATCCGCCGCCGCCCGATCGACCGCATCGCCGAGCCGCTGCGCATGATGGGCGCGCGCATCGAGGCCACCGACGGGCGCTACCCGCCGTTCACCGTCCACGGGGCGCGGCTGCACGCGCTGGACTACGAGCTGCCGGTGGCCAGCGCCCAGGTCAAGTCGTGCGTGCTGCTGGCCGGGCTGACCGCCTACGGCGAGGTCTCGGTGGCCGAGCCCACGCCCAGCCGCGACCACACCGAGCGCCTGCTCGCGCGGGCCGGGGTGGGGGTGAGGCGGGAGGGCGTGCGCATCGTGGTCGCCCACGTGGACGAGCTGGAGCTCGAGGAGCTGACCGTCCCCGGCGACCTGTCCTCGGCGGCCTTCCTGATCGCCGCGGGCGCGCTGGTGTCCGGCTCGCGCCTGCTCGTGCGCGACGTCGGGGTCAACTGGACGCGCGCGGGCTTCCTGCGCATCCTCGAGCGGATGGGCGGAGCGGTGGTGTGGGACCGCGAGCCGCCGCCCGCGCCCGGCGTCATCCCCGTCGAGGAGCCGGTGTCCGACATCGACGTGCGCGCCGCCCCGCTCGTCGGCACGGTGGTGGAGGCCGGCGAGGTGCCGCTGGCCATCGACGAGCTGCCGCTGGTCGCGCTGCTCGGCTGCTTCGCCGAGGGCGAGACCGTCGTGCGCGGGGCGGGCGAGCTGCGCCTCAAGGAGTCCGACCGCATCGCCGCGGTCGTGGAGGGCCTGCGCGGCCTGGGCGCCGAGATCGAGTCCACCGCCGACGGCTTCGCGGTCACCGGCACCGGCGGCCTGGCGGGCGGCGTCCTGGACTCCCAGGGCGACCACCGCCTGGCCATGCTCGGCGCCGTGGCCGGCCTGGCCGCCCGCGACGGCGTCGAGGTCCTGGGCATGGACGCCGCAGCGATCTCCTACCCGCTGTTCCTAGAGCACCTCGGGACGCTGGCTTAGCCGCCGGCGATCGCGGGCTGGAACGACCCTTCGTCGCCGCCGCCGAACGGGTTGCTGGCGAGGAACTGCTCGATCAGCAGCGGCTGGTCGCGACCGCGCTCGACGACCGTGAGCAGGTCGTTCATCGTCGCGACCTCCTCGACCTGCTCCTTGAGGAACCACTGGAGGAAGTTGGCCCCCTTGTGGTCCTTCTCGGCCAGCGCCGTCTCGGCGAGCGCGTCGAACTGGTCGGACACCTGGCGCTCCTGCTCCAGGGCCAGCGCCACCGGCTCGGCCAGGTCGGCGAAGTCGATCTTGGGCGGGTCGATCCCCGGCACCGTCACGCGCGCGTCGATGTCGATCAGGTACTGGACGATCATCATCGCGTGGGTGCGCTCCTCCAGCGCCTGGGCGTAGAAGAAGGCCGCGAGGTGCGGCATGGCCTCCGTGTCGTAGTACACCGCGGCGGCCACGTACTGCTGGTGGGCGGCGTACTCGTGGGCGATCTGCTCGTTGAGCTGGTCGATCAGGCGCGAGGACGTCATCGCGGCGAACGTAACAGAACCCGCTTGGGGACTACGCTGCGGCCATGATCATCGCCATCGACGGCCCCGCGGGAGCCGGCAAGTCCACGGTCGCGCGCGGCGTGGCCGAGGCGCTCGGCTTCACCTACCTGGACTCGGGCGCCATGTACCGCTGCGTCGGCCTGGCCGCGCTGGAGCGCCCGGACGAGGACCCGGCGCAGGTCGCCGCCGGCCTCGACCTCGCCCTGGGCGAGCGGGTCGTCGTGGACGGCCGGGACGTGACCGAGGCGATCCGCGCGCCCGAGGTCTCCGAGGCGGCGTCGGAGATCGCCGCCGACCCCGACGTGCGCGCGGCCCTGGTGGCCAAGCAGCGCGAGCTGATGTCGCGCGGGGACTGGGTGGCCGAGGGCCGCGACATCGGGACGGTCGTCGCCCCGGACGCCGAGCTGAAGGTCTTCCTCACCGCCAGCCCCGAGGAGCGCGCCCGCCGCCGGGCCGGCGAGCTGGGAACCGACGCGCAGACCGTCCTGGCCGACCAGGCGCTGCGCGACCAGCGCGACCGCACGCGCGAGCACAGCCCCCTGGCCGCCGCGCCCGGGTCGGTCGAGCTGGACACCACCGGGCTCGACGCCGATGCGGTGGTCCGGCGCGTGGTCGAGCTGGCCGGGCGATGAAGGTCGCGGTCGTCGGCTACCCCAACGTGGGGAAGTCGTCGCTGGTCAACCGCCTGGCCGGCAGCCGCGAGGCCGTCGTGCACGAGCGGTCCGGGATCACGCGCGACCGCAAGGAGCTGCCGGCGGAGTGGAACGGGCGCACGTTCGCGCTGATCGACACCGGCGGGGTGGACCTGGAGGACCGCGACGAGATGGCGGCGTCGATTCGCGAGCAGGCGCAGGCCGCGCTGGCCGACGCGGCGGTCGTGGTGCTGGTCGTCGACGCGCGCGCGGGCCGGCGCCCGGGCGACGAGGAGCTGGCCGACCTGCTGCGCCGCGGCGGCGTGCCGACCGTGGTGGCGGCCAACAAGACCGACGACGTGGCCGACGTCCCGCTGGCCGCCGACTTCCACAGCCTGGGGCTGGGGGAGCCGATTCCCGTGTCGGCCATGCACGGCCTGGGGACCGGCGACCTCCTGGACCGGGTGACGGCGCAGCTCCCGCCCGAGGAGTCCGAGACCGCCCAGGACGCGGACGCGGTTCGCCTGGCCGTGATCGGGCGCCCCAACGTGGGCAAGTCGTCGCTGGTCAACCGCATCCTCGGCCGCGACCGGGTGATCGTGTCCGACCGCGCCGGCACCACCCGCGACGCCATCGACGAGCGCGTGGAGGTAGACGGCCGCGAGGTGGTCCTGGTCGACACCGCCGGGATCCGCCGCCAGTCCAAGGTCGCCAACTCGGGCGACGGCGTCGAGTACTACACGGCGCTGCGCTCGCGCCGGGCCGCCGAGCGCGCCGACGTGGCGATCGTGGTGTGCGACGCCACCGACGGCGTGACCGCGCAGGACATGCGCATCGCCGAGCTGGCCATGAACAGCGGCTGCGCGACGCTGCTGGTGCTGAACAAGTGGGACCTGGCCCCGGCCGAGCACGAGCTCGAGCACGAGCGCGCGAAGGTCAACCGCAAGCTGCGCCTGCGCCCCCGCGTCATGACGGCCAGCGCGAAGACCGGGCGCAACGTCGAGCGCGTCGTGGCCGAGGCGCTGGCCCTGGCCGACCGCCGCCGCGGGCGCATCCCCACGCCCGAGCTCAACCGCTTCGTGGCCGACGTCGTCGCCGCCCGCCAGCCGCCCCAGCGCCAGGGCAAGCGGCTCAAGCTGCTCTACATGGCCCAGACGGGCGACCGCCCCCCGCGCTTCTCGGTGCAGATCAACACGCGGGCGCTGATCGCGCGCGACTGGGCCTACTTCTTCGAGAACCGCCTGCGCGAGCGCTACCGGCTGGACGGCGTTCCCCTGGTCATCGACTTCGTCGAGCGCAAGCGCCGGCGCCCGGCCTGATTCACTGCTCCCCGCCGATGCCCGACCGCCAGCCGTACACCGCGCGCCGCGCCCTCGCCGTCATCGGCGCCCTGGTGGCCATCGTGGCCGTCGTCGCGCTCGTGCGCGCGTGTGGCGACGACGACGGCGGGGCCCCGGCCAGCGGCGCCGCGCGCATAGTCCCGGCCGACGCGCTGCTCTACGTCCACCTGTCGACCGACGGCTCGCGCCCGGCCGTGCGGCGCGCGCTCGAGCTGGCCGGGCGCTTCCCCAGCTTCCCGCGCGCCCGCGACGCCGCCCTGAACCGGCTGTCGCGCGCCGGGGCCGGGGTGTCCTTCGACCGCGACGTGCGCCCGTGGCTGGGCGACGAGGCGGCGCTGGCCCTGCTCAACGCCTCCGGCGCCACGGCGGGGTCGCTGATCGTCCTCGACGTCACCGACCGCGAGCGGGCCGAGGCGTTCCTGGCCAAGGTGGCGGGGGCGCCGCGGCGCAGCTCCTACCGCGGGACCACGATCCAGGCCTACGGAAACGCGTCGGCGGCGTTCGTGGACGGCGACCTGGCGATCGGGCAGCCGCCGGGCCTGCGGACCGCCATCGACGCCGCGGCCGGGCGCACGCCCTCGCTGGCCAAGGCGCAGGCCTTCCGGCGGGCGTCGGACGGCCTGCCCGCCGGGCGCGTGGCCGACGTCTACGCGTCGCCCGAGGGCGTGACCCGGGTCCTGGCGGCCCAGGGCGGGCCGCTGGGTGCGGCCGGTGCGCTGCTCAACCAGCCCACGCTGCAGGGCGTCTCGCTGGCCGTGACGCCGGAGGCCGCCGGCATGCGGCTGACCGTGAGCTCGGCGCTGGACGTCGCCGCGTCGCGCCGGCTCCCGCGCGCCCAGTCCTTCGAGCCGCGCCTGATCGGGTCGGTGCCCGAGAGCGCGATGGCCTACCTCGGCCTGACGCGGCTGGACCGGGCGGCCCAGCGGCTGCTCGCCGTCGGGCTGGCCGGCGGCGCCGGCAGCCGGCTCACCGGCGTCCTGCGGCGCCTGCGCGGCGACCTGGGCCGGCGCGCCGGGGTCGACCTGCGGGCCGACGTGCTGCCGCTGTTCCAGGGCGAGGTCGCGCTGTGGCTGGCGCCGGCGATCCCGGCCCCGGTGCTGACGCTGATCGCCGCCACCGACGACGAGGACGCCACGCGCGAGGCGTTCGCGCGCCTCCAGCCGTCCCTGGCCCGGCTGCTGGCGCCGGTGGGGGGCGGGCAGGTCCCGACGTTCGTGGAGCGCGAGGTCGACGGCACGCAGGTGTTCCAGCTGCGCGTCGGGCCCGGCATCGAGATCGACTACGCCGTGTTCGAGGGCAAGCTGGTGGTCTCCACGTCGCTGGCCGGCGTGCGCTCGGTCATGCGCAGCGACGGGTCGCTGGCCGACTCGACGTCCTTCCGCGCGGCGCTCGGCGACCGCCCGAAGCGGGTCACCTCGTTAGTCTTCCTCGACTTCAGCGAGCTGCTGAGGCTGGGGGAGCGCACGGGCCTGAACGACAGCCGTGCCTACCTCGCCGTCCGCGACGACCTGCGCAAGGTGCGGGCCGTGGGCGCCGCCGCCTCGGGCCGCACCGGCGAATCGACCACGGAGCTGTTCATAGAGATCCCATGACCCCGCTCTCCGACAACGAGTACCTGTTCACGTCCGAGTCCGTCACCGAGGGCCATCCGGACAAGATGGCCGACCAGATCTCCGACGGCGTCCTGGACGCCGTCCTCGCCGACGACCCGTACGGGCGCGTGGCCTGCGAGACCCTCGTCAACACCGGCCTGGTCGTCGTCTCCGGCGAGATCTCGACCTCGACCTACGTCGACATCCAGGAGATCGCGCGCGAGACGATCCGCAAGATCGGCTACACGGACGCCGACCTGGGCTTCTCGGCCGACTCCTGCGCGGTCATCAACGCGATCGACAAGCAGTCGCCGGACATCGCGCAGGGCGTGGACACGGCGCTGGAGGCGCGGACCGACCCGGCCGACGAGGACGAGCTCGACGTCGCGGGCGCGGGCGACCAGGGGATGATGTTCGGCTACGCCACGCGCGAGACGCCGGAGCTGATGCCGCTGCCGATCTCGCTGGCCCACCGCCTGGCCCACCGGCTGGCCGAGGTGCGCCGGGCCGAGGTGGTCCCGTACCTGCGCCCCGACGGCAAGACGCAGGTCACGGTGCGCTACGAGAACGGGCGCCCGATCGAGATCGAGAAGATCCTCATCTCCACCCAGCACCGCGACGGGGTGGACGCGGACACGCTGATCCGGCCCGACCTGTGGGAGCACGTCGTGCGGCCGATCCTGCCCGGGGAGCTGTACGACGAGCGCAAGCTCAACACCAAGCAGAACGTCCTCGTCAACCCGACGGGGCGCTTCGTGATCGGCGGGCCGGTGGGCGACGCGGGCCTGACCGGGCGCAAGATCATCGTCGACACCTACGGCGGCATGGCCCGCCACGGCGGCGGCGCGTTCTCGGGCAAGGATCCCTCGAAGGTGGACCGCTCGGCCGCCTACGCGGCGCGCTGGGTGGCCAAGAACGTGGTGGCGGCCGGGCTGGCCGAGCGCTGCGAGGTCCAGGTGGCCTATGCGATCGGCGTCGCCCACCCGGTGTCGGTCATGGTCGAGACGTTCGGCACCGAGAAGATCGGGCGCGCGGAGATCGCCCGCCTGGTGGACGAGCACTTCGACCTGCGCCCCGGCGCGTTTCGCGAGGAGCTGCGCCTGCACCGGCCGATCTACCAGAAGACCGCGGCCTACGGCCACTTCGGCCGCGAGGACAGCGACTTCACGTGGGAGAAGACGGACCGCGCCGAGGCGCTGCGCAGCGCCGCGGGGCTGGGCGACCGCGAGGGCGCGGTCTCCTAGGGCTGGTCGGCTGGCGGCTGTCCCGGCGGCCCCGCGCCGAGACCGTCGTCGGGCGCAGCGAGGGCCGGGTTCGCGGACTCGTGCTGGGCCTGCTCGACCGCCTGCATGACCTCCTCGGGCTGCGAGACGCCGGCGAAGGTGAACTCGGAGTCGTCGGTCCCCGCCGTGTCGAAGTCGACCTTGCCCACCTGGAGCACGCGCTCGAGCACTGACTGGTTGATGTTCACGTTCTGGACGCGCTCGATGCGCGTCTGCTGGATCTTGCGCGCGACGATGCCCTTGCGGATGTGCAGGCGCTGGTTGGTGATGGTGTACGTGGTGGCCAGGCGCTTGACGAACCCGACGATCACCACGAGGACGAAGACGGCGAGCGCCACGAGCACGACCACGCCGGCGTCGAACTCGCTGCCGATCACCGTGACGAGCGCCGCGATCCCGGCCGCGAGGGCCGTCACCAGCAGGCCCGTGACGTAGAACCCGAGGACCGAGCGCCACGAGGGGTGGCCCTGGAAGATCACGCGCTCACCGGTGCGGAGGTCCATTGCGCGCGCAGCCTACCGCGAGCGCCCCCCGTGTGCCGGAGTTGCGCTCAAGGCCGCAAAACGCCACGATGCGGGGGCATTGCGATGAAAAGCGCGGCCCCCACACCGGGGAGGACGGCGGCGGGGGACCGTCGTGCCCGGCGGCCCAGGCGGTCGCCACCCGGCGCCCGAGACCTCGTCCTCGCCGCGGCGGGCCTGGGCGTCGCGACCACCGTCGCGATCGCCGCGGTGCCCGGCCTGGCCTTCGGCCTGCACTCGCCGGAGCTGCGCGCCGGGATCGAGACCGCCGCCGCCGGCATCGCCTTCCTCGCCGCGTACCTCGTGGTCGGCCGCTACGAGCTGAGCGGCAGCCTCGTGGACCTGGCGCTCATCGGGGCGCTCACGTTCCTCGCCCTGGGCAACCTCGCGTTCTCGACGCTCCCCGCCCTGCTGGGGGCCGACGACGGCTCGTTCGTCGCATGGGCGCCGGTCGGCGCGCGCCTGCTGTCGGCCGTGGCGTTCGTGGCGGCGGCGCTGGTGCCCGACGTCCGGCTCGCCCGGCCGGCGCGGGCGGGAGCCGCCATGCTCGTCGGCGTCGCCCTGGGGCTCGGCGTGGTGGCGTGCGTCACCTTTGCCCTCTCCGGCCAGCTCGCATCGTCGTTCGGCCCGCTCTCGCATGACCTGGCCGACGCTCCGCGGATCGAGGGCCCCGCCGGCTTCCTGGCCCTCCAGGCGATGACGCTGCTGCTGTTCACGGTGGCGACCGTGGGCTTCGCCCGGCGCGCGGCGCGCTCGCACGACGAGCTGCTGACCTGGATCGCCGTGGCCACGGCGCTCGCCGCCGTCGCGCGCGTGGACTACCTGCTGTTCCCCGCGGCGGACGCGGAGTGGGTGTTCGCCGGGGACGTCCTGCGGCTGGCCTCGGTGCTCGTGCTGCTCGTCGGGTCGCTGCGCGAGATCCGCGCCTACCAGCGCCATGTGGCGCTCGCCGCCGTGCTCGACGAGCGCCGGCGGGTGGCGCGGGAGCTGCACGACGGTCTCTCCCAGGAGCTGGCGTACATCAGCCTCCAGAGCCAGCGGCTGGAGATGCAGGGCGGCGGCGCGGACGCGACCAGGCTGGTGGACGCATCGCGGCGCGCGCTGGAGGAGTCCCGCCAGGCCATTGAGGCCCTCAGCCGGCGCGCGGACGAGCCGTTCGGCGCCACGGTGTCCAAGGTGGCCGAGCAGCTCACCGGGCGCGCCGGCGCGCGGCTTCGCCTCAAGCTCGACGTCAGCGTCGACCCGCCGCCCGAGGTGTGCGACGAGCTGCTGCGGATCCTGCGCGAGGCGGTGACCAACGGCGTCCGCCACGGCGCCGCGGACGAGATCGGCGTCGAGCTGACCAACGGCGACCAGGTGCGCCTGCGCGTCACCGACAACGGCGCCGGCTTCGAGACCGATCGCGACGCCACGGGCTTCGGGCTGGTGAGCATGCGCGAGCGCGCCGCCGCGCTGGGCGGCGAGCTGCGCGTCAGCTCGCGACCCGGGGTGGGCACGGAGGTCGAGGTGACCCTGCCGTGACCGCGCCGAGCGTCGTCATCGCGGACGACCACGTGCCGATCCGTCAGGGGATCCGCGCCGCCCTCGAGGAGGGGGGATTTCGCGTCTGCGCCGAGGTCGCCGACGGCGGCGCGGCCGTCGAGGCCGCCGTGCGCGAGCAGCCCGACCTCTGCCTGCTCGACGTCCACATGCCGCGCAGCGGCATCTGGGCGGCCGGGGAGATCGTGCGGCTGGTCCCCGAGTGCGCGGTCGTGATGCTGACGGTGTCGCGCAACGACGAGGACCTGTTCGACGCCCTGCGCGCCGGCGCCAGCGGCTACCTCCTCAAGGACACCGACCCCGCGCGGCTGCCCCACGCCCTGCGCGGCGTGCTGGCGGGCGAGGCGGCGCTGCCGCGCTCGCTGGTGGCGCGCGTCCTCGAGGAGCTGCGCGAGCAGGGCCGCCACCGGCGGGTCCCGCTGCTCGCCGCGCGCGGCATCCGCCTCACGAGCCGCGAGTGGGAGGTCCTCGAGCTGATGCGCGACGGCCTGACCACGGCGCAGATCGCCGACCGGCTGTTCATATCGCCGGTGACCGTCCGCCGGCACATCTCGAGCGTGCTGGCCAAGCTCGACGTCCCGGATCGCCAGGCGGCACTCGACCTGGTCGCGGTGGTCGACTAGTCCAGGCCCCGGCGGACCGCGTAGACGGCGGCCTGGATGCGGTTGTCCAGCTGGAGCTTGGCCAGGATGTTCGCGACGTGGTTCTTGACGGTCCCGGCGCTGATGACGAGCCGCTCGGCGATCTGCGCGTTGTCGCAGCCCTCCGCGAGGAGCCTGAGCACCTCCAGCTCGCGTTCGGTCAGCTCAACGTCCGGGCTGCGGGGGGCGCCGCGCTCCCGTTCCCGCAGCCGGGTCACCAGTCGCGCCGCCACCCGGGGGGAGATCAGCGAATGGCCGGCGGCCGCCGCGCGGATTCCGGCGGCGATGTCCTCCACGAGCGAGTCCTTGAGCACGTAGCCGCTCGCGCCGGCCTCGAGCGCCTCTACCACCGACTCGTCGTCGGAGGCCATCGTCAGGACCAGCACCCGGGTCGAGGGCGCCATGGCCGAGATGCGGCGCGTGGCCTCTATGCCCGACATGCGCGGCATGCTGAGGTCCATCACGACCACGTCGGGGGCAGAGTGGGCCACGAGGCGCACGGCGTCGTCGCCGTCGGCCGCCTCGCCGACGACCTTGATGCCGCGCTCGGCCAGCACCTCGCGCAGACCCTGGCGAAAGAGGTCGTGGTCGTCCACCACGACCACGCGGATCTCCGTATCCGAGGCGGGCCCGTCCGTTGCACCCATTTCACGAGACAGGGTACCGAGCCTCGCGCGTCCGGCCGCG
>DATLOP010000071.1:0-2203 GCA_035536255.1 Solirubrobacteraceae bacterium | reverse complement strand
CGCCCGGGTGGACCTGGGTGAGACTCGAAGACCTGGCCGCGGACGAGCCGAACGCGATCACTGATGGTCCGTTTGGCTCCAATCTCAAGACGTCTCACTACACGCCGGCCGGCCCGCGGGTCATTCGACTCCAGAACATCGGCGACGGCGTCTTCGTCGATGCCCAGGCGCACATCTCGGAGGATCACTTCGCGCGCCTGACGAAGCACGAGATCCGGGCCGGTGATCTGGCGATTGCCGCGCTCGGAGAGACGTTGCCACGCGCTTGCGTGATCCCCGAGTCCGTCGGGCGCGCCATCGTCAAGGCTGACTGCGTCCGCTTCAAACCCGACAATCGCCTAACGTCCTCGAAGTACCTGAACTTCGCACTCAACGAGCAATCCACTCGCGCTTGCACAACCGCCATCGTTCACGGTGTCGGTCGCCCTCGCCTCAACCTTGGCGAGATCAAGTCGATCCATGTGCCGCTAGCCCCAATACCGCTAAGTTTAGGGCCAGAGGATGCGGACGGCTGTCACCGCGACGGGCGGCAGCAGCGGGGCTGACCCGTCCCGAGGCGGGCGTTTGAGTGGGAAGTTGCTCATCTTACGCTTGACGGCGCGCGGGTTGTGGCGCGGGCGTCGCGGCGGGAGGCGCTCGGCGGCGACCTCGGTCAGCAGGCCGGTCGAAAAAGGGGGAGGCCGGCGGGCGGGGTGCGCTGGGCGCGCGGGATGGCGCGTCGGAGGACGCGCAGCGCTCCGGTGAAGCTGAGGCGGTCGGGGTCGATGCCCTCCTGCAGCGCGGCCTGGTGCATGACGGTGCGGATCGCGAGGTGGGCCAGCAGCAGGCCGTAGACCTCCTGGATGACCTCGCGGGGGTGCTTGCTCCGGAGCGGGCGGGGGTGCGCCCACTGATGCACCTTGACCTCATCCAGCGCGGTCTCGATCTCCCAGCGCTCGTGGTAGGTGGCGGCGAGTTGCTCGGCCGGGCAGGCGCGCTCGTCGAGCCGGGAGGTGATCAGGCGGTACGTCTCCCGGCCGGGCCCGGCCGGCGTGTCCAGCGCGTACTCGACGACGCGCAGCTCGATCCCCTGCACGTCGCGGCGTCGGGCGTCGGGCGAGGGATAGATCCGGGCCAGGAACGAACCGTCGGTCAGGACCTCGGTCGGCCGGAGCACGATGTTCTTCTTGGTCCGCCCCAGGAAGTGGGCCTGGCGTTCGAGTGTGGCGCGGACCAACTCATACGAGTGGAAGCCGCGATCCCACAGCAGCAGCATACCGGGCCCGACCGACCGGAGCAGGCGCAGCGCGGTCGGCACCTCCCCGGACCGGAAGGGACGGATGACGGCGTCGCAGATGGCGTGCGTGCCGGTCTCGATCAACGCCAGGATGCGGACCTGGGGGAAGGCGCCGGCCCCGCGCCCGGTCGTCGGGCGCCCGAAGGCTCGGTCGTTCTCCGGCGTGTCGGCCACGTCGAGCGTCGTGCCGTCGATCGCCATCAGGCGCAGCCCGCCCAGGAACGCCCCCCGCGTCCGCTCGGTCGCGATCGGCCGCGCCACGGCCCGGAATAGCTCCCGCAACAGGCGCGCCCCGGCCCGCTGCCGGGCCTGGACGATCGCCGCGGTGCTCGGCAGCCGCCACGCCGACCGCTCGCTCGCGGTCCCCTCCCGCCAGCCGGCCACGACCTCGGCGAGCACGTGCCGCATCGACTCGGAGGCCCACAAGCCCATCGCCACCACCAGCGTCACCACCAGATGGGTCGGCAGCCGACGGCGACGCCGCTCCCGCGTTCCGGTTGCCTCGATCGTCGCCTCCACCGTCTCGTCCGGGATCGCCGCCGCCAATGCCTCCAGCAGCGGCCGGTCCCCAAGCCCGGCCGGCCCCAGCGCCGCTTCCCACGACCAGCCACGCAGCGTCATCGGCAACCCTCCCGATCGACTTGACCGGAAAGGCTACCGCGAAACCGCTAACTTACTGGTATTGCCCCTAGCACATGGTAGCACGCACCTCCGGAAGAGGTTCAGGCGGAAGGGGTCAGAACAGTCGACGGGGTCGCCCGATCCGATCCTACGCCGCGACGGCCGTCAGGGAGTGCCACGTTCGCGTCAGGGGTGGGTCAGGCGGTCGGCGAGGGCCGCGCGGCCATGTTCGCGGGCGAGGTCGGCCGGGCGCTGACCCGCATCGTTCGCCAGGGCCGGGTCGGCGCCGGCCGCCAGGAGTAGCTC
>DATLOP010000070.1:0-2117 GCA_035536255.1 Solirubrobacteraceae bacterium | reverse complement strand
ATGCGGATCATCTCGACCTTCGCGTCCAGATGCGGCCCGACGTCCGTGAATCGGTTCGGGGCGAACTCCACGGTCGAGCTGGGGCTCTGGTAGCAGTAGACTTCCGGCACCTCGCGAGCGGCGACGACGGCGGCGTTGTAGGTGCCGCGGTGGTCCTGATGCGAGTCGTGGCAGCTGTGCACGTACACCACGGTGGGATGGTAATGCGCCACCACGTCCTCCATCACGAGAACCGCGCGTCGCGCCTCTGAGAGGAAGGTGTCGGGAAGTCCGGTACGGACGAGCGTCGCATTTAGATATTCGGCGGCGTGCTCCGCTTCGGCGACCCGTTGACGCTTGTTGCCCCCCGCCTCGCCGTCGGTCATCAGCAGCAGGATGATGCGGTCTCCCGCGGCGGCGTGGCGGAGGAGGGTACCGCCCACCCCGATCTCGACGTCGTCCGGGTGCGCGCCGATGGCGAGCACGGTGTGCTCTCCGCCCCCCCGTCCTCCGCCGGAGCCGTTCCTCCAGACGAGGAGCCCCACCCGGGACAGCAGGGCGGCGCGCCCGATCGGCTCGATCAGCGTGGCGTCGGGGCTCCCGCGCAGGAGGCCGAGGGGTGGTGAGATGTTGCTCCGCCCCACGATGGCGAGGACGGGCACGGTGGGGCGGATCGACTTGCTCGCGCGCACGATGTCGACGCCGCTGCCGGTCTTGGCAGTCGGACTGGGGTCGCAGACGACGAGGTCCAGGTCGCTCATCCGCGGAATACGCTCCACGGCGCTCTCGCTCGTTACGACGTGGGTCACGTCGTAGCCGCCATCGCGGAGCCATTCCGTGCGGAGCGCGGCCCGGTCGGGGTCCGGGTCCAGCAGCAGAACCTGGGGCCGCCTCTCGGATTGCCCGGGCGACGCGTATGCATCCCGTTTGCGGTCGGGCGCCGTGCTCATCGCCATTTTTAGCGTCCCACGAAGAGGTCACTGTACGTGGAGAGATGACGGGTTGCTGGGGCGCGGCGTCACGGGGTGGGCGCGACTTGCCCGGTCGGCCCGCTCGAAGTACGCACGGGAGAGGAGACGGCGGTGAAACCCGAGCCGATTGACCGGGGGTATCGTCGTGCTAGATTGGATGGTTCTCGTGGGGCCTGTAGCTCAGGTGGTTAGAGCGCACGCCTGATAAGCGTGAGGTCGGTAGTTCAACTCTACCCAGGCCCATGATCCGAGAGGGCCGCACCGCGAACCGTGGTGCGGCCCTCTCGTGCATCGCCTCAGTCCCGCCCACGCGCACCCAAGCCCCCACGACGCGACGACGCGGCGGCTTCCGGCGCCGCCCCCACCACCCGCCACCGCCCGTCGGCGCGCCGCAGCGCGGCCCCGAACCAGGCGCTGTCGCGATCCGCGCCTATCGCCGAACCGTTCGCGTTGGGAGATACCGTCGCCGCATACCTCACCGTCGCCGAGTCGGGCCCGGCCGCGCGCGCCGCATCCACCACGTACCGCCGCCGCCCGACCGGCACGACCCACCCGCGCCGCGACGAGCCGGTGGGAAACGCACCGTCCGGACGCGGGGACCAGTCTCGGGCCTCCACCAACCCTTTCGGGGACAGCGTCGCCGTGCACCATCCGGGGTCGCTGACCGCCCCGTGCGCCGAGTCGCGAAGCACCACCCATCCCGACCGCACGAGATGACGCCAGTTGCCCACCTGATCCCTCACGGAGGCGGAATCCGCCGCGCGGTCGAGCTTCGCCACTACCTCGGCACAGGAGAACCAGGGCGGCCCATCCTGCCACACCCGCGCGTGAACGGTCGCCGTGTCGCCGCCGGGCGTCGTCGCGCGCACGGCCGCCAGCGCCTCCGCCCTGGTCGGACCCGAACGGCAGCTGGCGGCGGCGATGAGCGCCAGGAGGACAGCCAGGGGAAGATGCCGGCGCAGCCGACTCTCGAGACATGTCACGCGCCGGACCGATGCGAGGTGCGTTCCACGCCGAGCCGAAAGCTCGCGCGGCGTACGCCCACGCCCCGGCGCGCCGTGCCTCGATGTGCACCAAGACGGTATGTGATTTGCCCCGCCCGCCATCCTCGCGACTCCGCACCGAGCCACTCTGCGCGCCCGAGCCGGCGCCCAGCGTTCACCGGGA
>DATLOP010000069.1:0-4247 GCA_035536255.1 Solirubrobacteraceae bacterium | reverse complement strand
GTGGCTGTTGCGCCGGCTCACCCGCCGCCCTGCGGAGACGGAGGTCGCGGGCTGATGCTGCCGGAGCTGTCTCTCGGCCTCGTCATCCTCGGCATCACGGCCTACGCCGTCATGGGCAGCGCCGACTTCGGGGCGGGCTTCTGGGACCTGACGGCCGGCGGCGCCGAGCGTGGCGGGCGGGTGCGCGGCATGGTGCAGCGCTCGATGAGCCCGGTCTGGGAGGCCAACCACGTGTGGCTGATCTTCGTGCTGGTGATCTTCTGGACCGCCTACCCGGTGGCGTTCGGCAGCGTTATGTCAACCCTGTCGCTCCCCCTGTTCGCCGCCGCGATCGGCGTCATCCTGCGCGGCATGGCCTACGCGATGCGCTCCGGCGCCCAGCCCGGCCGGGAGATGCGCCGCGTCGACCTGCTGTTCTCGCTGTCCTCGATCCTGACTCCGTTCGCGCTCGGCGTCACCGTGGGCGCGATCGCGTCTGGCCGCGTCCCCGTGGGCAACGCCGAGGGCGGGCTGATCGACTCCTGGCTGCACGCGACGCCGCTGTTCGCCGGCGCGCTGGGCGTGGCCACCAGCGCCTACCTGGCCGCCGTGTTCCTGGCCGGGGACGCCGTGCGCCACGGGGATGCGGACATGGCCGAGGCGTTCCGCCGGCGCGCCCTGGGCGCCGGGGTGGTGGCCGGCGCGCTGGCCCTGGCCGGGCTGCCGATCGTCCACGGCGACGCGCGCGAGCTGTGGGACGGGCTCACCTCGGGCGCCGCGCTGGCCGCGGTGATCGGATCGGGGGCGGCGGGCGCCATCACGCTCGCCCTGCTGGTGCGCCGGCGCTACGAGCCCGCGCGCTACGCCGCCGCTAGTGCGGTCGCCGCGGTCGTCCTGGGCTGGTGCCTGGCCCAGGAGCCGTTCCTGCTCCCCGGCCTGTCCGTCCACGAGGCGGCGGCGGACCGCGCGACGCTCGTCGCCGTCGTGCTCGGCGTGGTGGGCGGGATGGCGATCCTGCTGCCCTGCCTGGCCCTGCTGTTCCGCCTCGTGCTCGGGGGGCGCTTCGACGCGCCGGCGCGGCCCCCGGAGACGCGGTCGCAGCCGTCCCCCGCCCCGCGACTGTGGATTCCCGCCGCGATGGCCGCGGCCGGCGCCCCGCTCGCGCTGTTCGGTCCGCCGGCCGGCGAGTACGTGGGCTTCGCGCTGCTGATGGGCGCCATCGCGACCGGCGCCGTGGCGCTGCTCGGCCCGGCGCTCGGGGAGGACGGATGACCAACGAGGAGGCCCACCGCTACGCGCGAGAGAAGGGCGTGTCGCGCCCCCTGTACGCGCTGGTGCGGGGGATCGTGGTCCCGTTCATGCGCGCGTGGTTTCGCCTGCGGATCGACGGGGCCGAGCACGTCCCGGCCGAGGGAGCGGCGATCGTCGCGCCCAACCACAAGTCGTTCTGGGACTCGTTCTTCGTGGCCGCCGCGACCCGGCGCCACCTGCGCTTCATGGGCAAGAGCGAGCTGTTCGAGGGCCCGTTCGGCCGCACCCTGATCCGGCTGGGGGCGTTCCCGGTGCGGCGCGGGTCGGCCGACCAGGACGCGCTGGAGACGGCGCGCGAGATCCTGCGCCAGGGCGGTCTGCTGGCGCTGTTCCCGGAGGGGACGCGGGTGCGCGATCCCGAGCAGCTCGGCTCGCCGCGCCGGGGCGCGGGTCGCCTGGCGCTGGAGACCGGCTCGCCGCTGGTCCCCGCCGCCATCACCGGCACCGACCACCTGTTCCTGGGGCCGATCCCCAAGCCCAAGCGCGTGCAGGTGGCGTTCGCCCCCGCGATCCCGGCCGCCGACCTTCCGCCGACGCCCGAGGCGGCGGGCGAGCTGGTCGAGACCCGCGTCTGGCCGGAGGTCGAGCGCGAGTTCCGCGGCCTGCGCTCGCGCCCCGGCCTGATCGCGGCCGGCCTGGCCGCGGCGGGCCTGGCCGCGGGCGGAGGGGTGGCCTACCGCCGGCGCGGACGGGGCGCGAAGCGACGCGGCTGGCGCGGCCCGCGCCCGCGGAAGCGCTAGCGGTTCTCCCGCCGGATCACGACCCGCAGCCCGGACCACGTCGCGTCGATCGCCGCGACCTTGTTGTCGACCATCCCCAGCGGGAGAACGATCTCGCGCACCACGTCCTCGGTCATGTCCGTCTTGACCCCGGAAGCCCGCTTCGGCCACGCCACCCACACCGCCCCGTCCGGCGCGATCGCTTCGCGCAGCCCGGAAATCGCCGCCTCCAACCGCGCCCGCTCGACGGTGAAGAACACCACCACGTCCAGCCCCGGCTCGACCGCGTCCAACACCTCCACCCCATCCGGCAGCGGCGCCACGAGGCCCGCAAACTCCGGCGGCGCACCCAAGAACGCCACCCGCCCCCCCTCCTTGATCCCGAGCTTGCGCGGCAGCGGCGTGCCGGAGTAGCCCGCTGTGCAGCTGTGTGGTCGCTCGCTCACCACGCTGCGATCCTACGCTGTCCCCTCCCCCTGAGCCGCTGGTACCGTCGCCGCCATGCGCCGACTCACGGTAGTGGTTCTAGCCATCCTCACCCTCGGCGCGCTGCTGTGGATCGGTGGCGAGCTGCACTACCGCAACTGCATTGACGCCGCCAAGGCTGAGGTGAGCACAGCTCCCGGTGCGGACGGGTGGGGCCGCAGCGGGTCGGGTGGGTGGACGCTCGGCGACGCCTCTGGCGACGCAGCACAAGAGCGCAGCGACCGCGTGCAAGGCTGTTCGCGCATTCCGTGACGGAAGCGATCTTCGGGCTGGTCGGTGTCGTGATCGGCGCGGGCCTAACCGGCGGGGTGCAATACGTGCTCGCCGTACGCGAGGAGCGCGAGAGCCGCCGCGCGGTGTGCCGCGTCCTAGCCGAAAGACAACAAGAGCGCCGGTAGGAGCGTCCGCTCAACAGGCATCGCACTTGTCGAGGATCCGACCCCTGCCAGTGCCGCGGACACCGATCGCGGCCATGTGGCAGTCGAGGGTGTGTGCCGCCGTGCTGAGGGCAGAGTCTGATAGTGGCGAGGCGGTTCACCGCACCTCCCCCGCCGCCTCGGCGATGACGCGGGACAGCTGGCCGCCCTGCCAGGCCAGGGGGGACTTGCCGGGGTCTTCGACGAGGAGGCGGGCGTGCGGGAGCTCGGTGGACCAGCGTTCGGCGATCGCGAGGGGGTGGCCGGGGTCGGGCTCGTCTCGGCTGCCGACCACGACGGCCGGAATGTCGAGCGCTCGCAGGGCGTCCCAGGACTTGAAGGGGCGGGAGCGGGGCACCTGCTCCAGGGCGTCGGCCACGGCGTCGGGGTGGTCGTGGGCGGAGAGGCGCTGGCGCAGGACCTTGACGACGGTGTCGCGCCAGGCTTCCGGCACGTCGGGTGCGTCGTAGGCGGCGACGAAGCCCTCGACTCCTCCGGTGCGCAGGCCCTCCGCCAGGGCGTCCCAGCGCGCGAGCGCGGCCGGGTCCTCCGGTGCGTCCGGGTCGAAGGCGGGGGTGACGAGGACGGCGGCGGACACGCGTTCCGGCGCCTCCGAGGCGAAGCGGGCGATCGTGTGCGCCCCCATCGATGCGCCGGCGAGCACCGCGCGCGGGATCTGCAAGTCGTTGAGGACCGCGGCGAGGTCGGCGGTGAGGTCGGGATACGAATACGACGGCGCCGGCGCCGAGCCCCCGTGGCCCCGCGCGTCGTACGCCACCACTCGGTGACCGGACCGCTCCAGCGCGCGCGAGCCCATCACCACGTAGCGCCGCGTCGCCGTCAGCCCGTGCAGGAGCACGACCGGGATCCCGTCCCCCGCCTCCTCCAGCGCCAGCGAGACCGGCCCGCTCTGGACGACCCGCTCCATCGGTGTACGTACCCTACGGGCATGGTCATCGACGTCGACGAGGCGGGCTTCCAGGCCCAGGTCCTGGACCGCAGCCGCGAGATCCCCGTGGTGGTGGACTTCTGGGCCGAGTGGTGCGGCCCGTGCCGCCAGCTCACCCCGGCGCTCGAGAAGGCCGCGCAGGCCCGCGGGGACGAGGTCGTGCTGGCCAAGGTGGACACCGACGCCAACCAGCAGCTCGCGGCCGCCTTCCAGATCCAGGGCATCCCCGCCGTCAAGGCGTTCAAGGACGGCAAGGTCGTCGCGGAGTTCACCGGCGTCCAGCCGCCCGCGCGGGTGGAGGCGTTCCTCGACGCCCTGGTCCCCAGCGAGGCCGAGCGGCTCGTCGCGGCCGGCGGCGAGGACGACCTGCGGCGGGCCCTGGAGCTC
>DATLOP010000068.1:0-3766 GCA_035536255.1 Solirubrobacteraceae bacterium | reverse complement strand
CGCGACGATCGCCGGCGCCTGCGCCGGCACCCCGGGGCTCTTGACCAGCGTCCGGGCACGGGTGACCAGGTCGCCGCCTGGCGTGTCGAGTTGCACTTCGACGCCCGCGTCCGCGAGCCTCCCCGCCCCGTCGGGGCGGCCGGCGTCGACACCGATCACCTCCTCCCCCCGCGCGCGCAGCGCGAGCGCGGCGGCCTGCCCCGAGCGGGCCAGGCCGTCGACGAGATACGGGCCGCCGGGCAGGTCGGGGCGCGGCTTCACGGACCCAGCGTGCCAGGGGGGCGGGACGGATCAGGGGCCCGGCCCAGGCGCCAGGGCGGGGCTACGGCGCCGGCGTGACGGGGCCCGGAGGCCGCAGCCGCTGCCACGCGAACGCCCCGGCGAGCAGGACGAGCCCGAGCCCGACCAGGGACAGGACGCGGTACATCGAGTCCAGCGACGCCAGGTCGAACGCGAACACCTTGGCGATGGCGAGGACCAGCAGCCCGAGGCCCGCGACCCGCGCCGGCCGGCGCCGCGCGAGGAGCCCGCCGAGCAGCGCGGCCAGGCCGACCATGCCCCAGAAGGCGCTGAGCAGCACCTGGCCCTCCTGGCGCACCTCGAGCCCCGCGAGTCCGGTGTGCAGCGACGCCGCATCGGGCTGGAAGGCGCTCACGATGGCCACCGAGCCCAGGTACAGCAGCGCCGAAGCGCCGGCGACGGCGCCCGCCGTCCGCCAGGCCGCCGCGGGAGCCAGGCGCCCGGCCGCGAAACCGAGCACGCCCACGGCGACGAGGGCGCCCACCGCGCCGCGCAGGTCGTCCACGCCGATGACCAGCGCGGACACCGGCGCCTCGAACACGAGCGCGTGCAGCGCCGCCAGGACCCCGAGCACGAGCGCCGCCACGCCGGCGAGCTCGGCGGGCGAGACGTCGGCCGGGGCGAGCTCGGGCCGCGGGCGGAGGGTTGCGGGCGCGGGCGAGCGGCCGCTGGCGACGGTCAGGAGGGCGGCGGCCTCGGCGGCCCAGGCGATGGCCAGCACGGGGCCCTCCAGTGCGACCGCGGTCGCGTATCCCAGCGTCGTGGCGGCGAGCGCGTCGCACGTGACGGCGGCCGCCGACCCCGGGGCCGCCTGGCGGGCGCGGACGAAGGCCGCCGCGCCGAGCGCGACGAGCGCCGGGAGAGCCTCTGCCGGGGCCGCCGGGGCCTCGATGGCCATCTCCGGGGGCACGACCGCCGCCAGCACGTACGTGGCGGCGAGCCCGAGGAACCCGAGGGAGCCCTCCGCGGCGACCCGGTCGCCCTCGCGGCGCGCGACCTGCCCGATCGCGACCGCCTGCGCCGCCCACGCCACAACGAGGGCCGTGCCCTCCAGCGCAAAGGCAGTCAGGTAGGCGACCGCGCCCATCGCGACGAGGTCCAGGACGGCGCGGACCTCCGGGCGCTCGCCGCTCAGGCGGGCGCACGCGAACGCGGCGAGTGCGACGAGGCCGAGGGCGGCGACCGCCCCTGGGACGTCGCCGCCCGCGCTCAGGAGGTGGTCGGGCCGCGCGTCCACCGCGACGGCATGGACGGCGGCCAGGCCAAGCTGCGCGCCGAGGCCGAGGCGCAGCAGATCGCGGTCCTCTCGCGCCACGCGGGCGAGGGCGGCCATGAGCACGGCGCTCGCCGCCCAGCCCGCCGCCTGGACGGGGCCGGACAGGACGAGGCCGAAGGCGATGTCGCCCAGCGCGATCGCGCCGGCGACCAGCACGAAGCCGAACCCGCGGGCGACGCCCCGGGTCCGCAGCGCCGCCAGGCCCAGGACGAGATGGGCGCTCGCCAGCACGGCGAGCAGGCCGTCGGCGAGCGCGCGGTGTCCGGCCGACTCGAGGCCCCACCACCCCACGCCCGCGGCCACCGCGCCGGCGGCCAGGACGAGGCCGACGGACGAGCGCCGGGGCCGGGGCGCCCGCACGCGCAGCTCGTAGCCGAAGGCGGCGGCGACGTGGAGCGCCCAGAAGACGAACGGCGCGACCAGCAGCCCCAGCGTCGATGGGTCGCCGGCCGCCCACGCCACGACCTGCGGCGCGGTGACCGCGAACGCGGCCAGCGCGAGCCAGTCCCAGCGGCGCCAGAGGAGGACGCCCACCGCGGCGAGCAGCGCGACACCCAGGAAGGCGAGGCTCCCCTCGCCGGCGCCGGCTCCCACCAGCACCGGCGCGAGCAGCGCGCCGAGGATCCCCAGGGCGCCGACCGTACGAGCGTTCCAGCGCACGGCGAGGCCGGTGCCGGCAGCGCCGGCGGCCAGCGCGCCGACGAGCGCGAGGGGCGCGGGAACGAGGTCGTACAGCTGCGTCGCCGCCGTCAGGGTGAGGAACATGCCGGCGATGCCGCTCGCGGCCATGGCCAGCGCGGCCTGCGTGCGGCCGCGGCGCTCGTAGAGCAGCGCGCCGCCGACCGTCAGGCCGAACGACGCCGTGAGGGCCAACGCCATGCGGGTCGGCTCGTCGATCCAGCCGCGCCCGATGGCCACGGCCACGAAGAAGGCGATCCCGAGCAGGACGGCGAGGCCGCCGACGAGGCCGAGGATGCGCCCGCCGAGCAGATCCTCCAGATCCGCCCGCCAGGCCGGCGTCCGCGCCGGACCCGGAGCCGTCGACCGGGAGGCGGCCCCGGCCGGGCGGGGAGCGGGGGGCGGAGCGGCGACGGCAGCCGGAGGCGGGGTTGTGGACCGGGTGGCCCGCGGAGCGACCGGTGGCGTTGCCGGTCGGGTGGCCGGCCGGGCGACCGGGGACCTTGTCGGCCGGGTGGCCGGCGGGGCGACCGGTGGGGTCGTCGCGCGAATCGCGTGGCGGGCGGCCTGGCGTGTGGCGCGAGCCTCGAGGGCCTCGAGGCGGGCGTCCATCTCGCCGACGCGGGCCTCGAGGGCCTCGATCCGATCGTCGCTGCGCACTTCCTGCATCCGCTCCTCCTCCTCCTGCTGACCGATGTTCGACAAGACTTACTCACCCTGCTAACCGAAAGTCAACAAGCTGTTACAGTCCGCGCCCATGTCGGCGCAGCCTCGAGCCGAGCCCGCATTTCGCCGGTTGGACGTCGACCTCCGGCGCGCGCAACTGCTGGAGGTCGGCGCGCGACTGTTCACCGAGCACGGCTACGACGGCGTCTCGATGAGCCGGGTGGCAAGCGCCGCGGGGATCTCGAAGGGGCTGCTCTACCACTACTTCCCGGGCAAGCGCGAGTTCTTCGTGGCCACGCTGGAGGCGGCCGCCGACGAGCTGCGCAACCTAACTGTCGCCGACCCCGCCCTTCCCCCGCTCGAGCAGCTCTCCCACGCCGTCGACGCCTACCTCGAGTGGATAGACGCCCACGCCGACAGCTACGCCCGGCTGCTCCAGAGTGCGGGCGCCCTCGCCGACGCCGCGTCGCTCGTCGAGCGCATGCGCACCGAGACCGCCGAGCGGATCGTGTCCGGATTGACCGGCGCCGGCGACCCCTCGCCCAAACTCCGCGCCGCCGTCCACGGCTGGCTCTGGTTCATGGACGGCGCATGCACACAGTGGCTGGCCAACGATCGCCAGCCACCGCGCGCCGAGCTGCGCGACCTGCTCGTGGACGTGCTGGCCGCCGCCGCGGGCCGGGCCGGCGCGTCCCCGGCCTAAAGTGGACAGCCTCCGAGATGTGCCGACAGGTTCGGTTCATCTCGTTTCCATCTTGCGGGCAGCGTAGACGAGGTCTGCGGGGATTTGGCCGTTGGTGAGGCGGCCGTGGTGGACGCGGTCGTTGTTGTAGAAGTGCAGGTAGG
>DATLOP010000067.1:0-8544 GCA_035536255.1 Solirubrobacteraceae bacterium | reverse complement strand
TCTGCACCCACGGCCAGGTCGACCCGCGCAACCGCCACGACCCCGGCCGCGGCTACCCCTTCGACATCGTCCTCGAGCGCGCGCGCGAGATCGTCGCCGACACCTAGCGCTGCAGGTTGGCGGCCAGGCCCTCGACGCCGTCGCTGCCGTTGACCCGGATGCGTCGCAGCTCGTACGGTGGCTGGTCGGGCGAGGCCAGGCCGTCCACGGTCGTCGTGGCGCCCAGGTAGCCGGCGGCGCGCACCGCCTCCACGACGCGCGCGTCGGTGCGCCCCGCCGGGTAGCAGAAGAAGTTCACCGGGACCCCGTAGGTCCGGCGCAGCTCCTCGCGGGCGTCGCCGATCTCGTGGCGCAGGCCGGCGGCGTCCACCGTGGTCAGGTCCGGGTGGTTGTAGGTGTGGGCGTCGATCTCCCATCCGGCGCGGATCAGCCTGCGCACCTCGGGCGGCTCGAGGTCCTCGCGCGTCTGGTTGACCTGGAGGTTCAGGACGGCCGGCCACCCGCGGGCGCGCAGGACCGGCAGGGCATTGGTCACGTGCGAGTGGTAGCCGTCGTCGAACGAGATCACGATCGGCTTGGAGGGCAGCAGCCCGCCCTCGTGCCAGGCGTCCCACACCTGCTGGAGCGTCACCGCGTGGTACCCGCGGCTCGCCAGCCATTCCGTCTGGGCCTCGAAGTCCGCGCGCGATACCCACAGCTCGGGCTCGGGCGTGCCCGGCAGCGGCGTGTTGAGCACGTGGTACATGAGGATCGGCACCGGCTCGTCGGGCGCCCGGTGCGCCCCCGGCAGCGCCGCGAGCGTGGTGCGCGCCGGCCCCGTGGTCGCCGTCGGGGCCGCCTCGCCCGGACCGACCGTGGTCGCCCGCCGGGGCGCCTCGTCGCCGCCGCAGGCCGCGAGGAGCGCGGCCAGGGTCAGGCCCGCGGCCAGGCGCCTCACCCGTCCGCGGCCTCGCCGAGCTTGCGCTCGAGGCCCTCGGCGCCGTCGCCGTTGCGCACCGGGATGCGGTCGAGCTCGTAGCGCGGGTCGTCCGGGGAGGCCAGGCCCTCGTCCAGGGTCACCGCGGCCAGGAAGCCCGACGACTCCAGCGCCTCGGGCGCCGAGGGGTCGAAGCGCCCCTCGGGATAGGAGAAGAACTGCACGCGCCGGCGGAACCTCCGCTGCAGCGTGCGCCGCGCCGCCAGCACGTCGAGGTTGTCGCCCGCCGGCTGGGCCCCCAGCTCCCATCCCGCGCGGATCAGCGCCTGGACCTCTGAAACCGGGAAGTCGGACTGCGTCTGGTTGGGGTCGAGGAACAGGACCCCGCTGAACGCCCGCTCGCGCATGGCGGGCAGGGCGTTGGCGTACACGGAGTGGTAGCCGGTGTCGAAGGAGATCACGACGGGCTTGGACGGCAGCAGGCCCTTCTCCCTCCAGGCCGCCCACAGCTGGCGCATGGTGATCGCGTGGTAGCCGTTGTCGGCCAGAAAGGCCATCTGCTCGCGAAACTCCTCCGGGGGGACCCAGATCGAGGGGTCGGCCGTGCCCTCGCGCGGGGAGTTGATCACGTCGTAGGCGAGGATCGGGACCGATTCCTCCGCGTCGCGGTGGGCGCCCGGTGCGTTGGCCGGGACCGCGGGCTCGGCCGGGTACACGGGCGCCCGGGGCCGCGGCCGGCGCGCGGTGCGCGGCGTGGTGGCGGTGGTCCCCGAGGCGCGCGTCCCATCGCCCCCGCCCCCACCGCCGTCGTCGTCGTCGAAGGCCAGCGCGATGGCCAGGACGAACAGGACGAACCCCGTGACCAGGGCCGCCACGGCGACGGTCCGCGCGTGCCGGGACGGCGGCCGGTCGCTCATGCCGCGTCGAGGGCCTCGTTGACCAGGGCGTCGGCGCGCGCGTTGCGCTCGCGCGGGACCGGGCGCACGCTCCAGCGCTCGAACCCCCGCAGCGCGTCCAGCGCCTGGGCGTGCAGCGGGCGCAGGCCCTCGTGCTTGACCTTGTAGCGCCCCTCCAGCTGGCGGGCCACGAGCTCGGAGTCGTTGACCACGTCGACCTCGGTGGCGCCCAGGGCCCGGGCGCGCTCCAGGCCGTGCAGGACGGCGCGGTACTCGGCGACGTTGTTGGTGGCGTCCCCGATCCGGGCGCTGGACTCGTCGAGGACGTCGCCCTCCGGGGTGGAGACGACCGCCCCGATAGCGGCCGGGCCCGGGTTGCCCCGCGCCCCGCCGTCCACGTGGACGACGACCTTCACCGGGCTAGTTTTCCAGCTTCGGGAACTCGCCCGGGACCCGGGGACGGCGACGGTCGCGCCGCTCGCGGGCGCCACCCCCTTCGCGCGGCCCCGGGACGCGGCGCTCCGCCGAACGCCGGTCGACGATGACCTCGACGTTCGGGTCGTCGTCGTAGTACGCCTTGAGCTTGTCGTAGAGCTCGTCGGCCATCTCCTGCGGGACGACGCAATAGATCATGAGCGCGGCCGATCCTAGTCGATCAGCCAGCCAGCGCCAGCCGGCCGTGCTCGTCGGTGGCGGCGTTGCCCGCCTGCTCGTCGGGGGCCAGCTCGGCCAGCTCGTAGCCCTGGCCGGCCGGGCGCACGCCGTTGGCCGCCTCGTCGGCCAGGTCGACCTCCCAGCGGTACCAGCACAGCTCCCAGGCCACGACGATCCGCACCACGCTGGCCTGGCCCTTGACCGGCAGGACGGACACGTCGGGAACGCCCAGCGAGCGGGCGACGCCGGCCACGGTGCGCGGGTGCTCGGAGCCGTTGAACACCTCCACGGCCCGCGACGCCTTGAGCTCCTCGCTCGTGGGGACCGCGTGGACGTGACGGGGCTCGCGCGGGACGTCGGGCTCGGGCACGGCCTCCTCCGCGACGGCGGGCGCCTCGTCGGACGCGACCGGCTCGCGGCGCCCCCGCAGGCGGGAGAGCAGGGGCCGGCGGTCGTCGCGCGTGCGGTGGCCGATCTGCGGGCCCTCGCTCTCGCGGATCCACCCCTGGTGGTTCGCGCGCACCGTGCACAGCTCGCACACGTGGCGGCGCGAGCCGCTGACCAGGTAGACCTCGGGCACCTCGCCCTGCAGCAGCGTGCGCCCGCACACCGCGCAGGTGATGACCGTCGTATTGGGCTGGATCGCCTTGGGCGCCATCGGCCCCAAGTCTAGGTCTTGACTGCCTCGTCCTCCGCGCGGGCGTCCTGGACTACCTTCTGGGCCAGGTGGCCGGGGACCTCCTCGTAGCGCTCGAACTGCATCGTGTACTCGCCCTGGCCGCCGGTGATCGAGCGCAGGTCGGGGGCGTAGGCGAGCATCTCGGCCATCGGCACCTCGGCCTGGATCTCGGTCATGGCGCCCGCGGGCTCCATGCCCAGCGGGCGGCCGCGGCGGGAGTTGAGGTCGCCGATCACGTCGCCCACGCTGGCCTCGGGCACCGACACCGTCACGTGCATGATCGGCTCCAGCAGGACCGGGTCGGCCTGCTCCAGCGCCTCCTTCATGGCGTGCGAGCCGGCCAGCTTGAAGGCGATCTCCGAGGAGTCGACCGTGTGGTACTGGCCGTCGTACAGGCGCACGCGCACGCCCTTGACGGGGTAGCCGGCGACGGTCCCGTGCTCCATCGCCTCGCGCACGCCCTTCTCCACCGCCGGGATGAACGAGGTGGGGATCACGCCGCCCTTGATGTTGTTGACGAACTCGAGCTCCTCGCCGTCGGGCAGCGGCTCGATCTCGATGTGGCAGTCGCCGAACTGGCCGCGGCCGCCGCTCTGCTTCTTGTGGCGCCCGTGCGCCTTGGCCCCGGAGCGGATCGTCTCCTGGTAGGGCACGCGCGGCGGCTTGAGCGTGACCTCGGCGCCGAAGCGCGACCTCATGCGCTCCACGATCACCTCCACGTGGACCTGCGAGAGCCCGGCCACGATCTGCTCGCCGGTCTGGGGGTCGCGGTGCAGGTCGATCGTCGGGTCCTCCTCCTGCAGGCGGCGCAGCGCCGTGAACACCTTGTCCTCGTCGCCCTTGCTCTTGGGCTCCACGGCGAACGCCATCACGGGCGCCGGCAGCTTGATCGCGGGCATCGTGAGGTCCACCGGCTTGCCGGCCAGCCAGTCCCCGGCCTTGGTCTCCTTGAGCTTGGCCACCGCGCCGATGTCGCCCGGGCCGAACTCCTCGACGTGCGGGGTCTCCTTGCCCTCGAAGACGACGAGCTGGCCGATGCGCTCCTTGTTGCCCGAGCGGGTGTTGACGACGTGCGAGTCGTGGCGCATGACGCCCTGGTAGACGCGGAACAGGTTGATCCGCCCGGCGAACGGGTCGGCCCGCGTCTTGAACACGTAGGCGTAGAGGTCGGCGCCGGCGTCGGCCTCCAGCGTCATGCCCTCGAGCTCCAGGCCGCCGTGCTTGACCGGCGACGGCAGGTCCTCCACGAAGGCGTCGAGCAGGCGGGCCGTGCCCTGGTTGCGCGCGGCCACGCCGCAGGTCACGGGAAACAGGGCGCCGTGGTTGGTGCCGTCCTTGAGCGCCGTGACGATCTCGTCGTGGGAGAGCTCCTCGCCCTCCAGGTAGCGCTCCATCAGCGAGTCGGAGTTCTCGGCCACCTCGTCCATGAGCTTCTCGCGGTACTCCTGCGCGCGCTCGGCCTCCGCGTCGGGGATCGGGATCTCGGTGCCCTCGCCGCGCCCGCCGTCGGGCGCGAACTCGTAGGCCTTCATGTCGACCAGGTCGATCAGGCCGCGGAACTCGTGCTCGGAGCCGATGGGGATCTCGGTGGCCACCACATGGGGCCCGAACGCGGCCTTCAGCGACTCCAGCGCGCGGAAGAAGTCGGCGCGCTCGCGATCGAGCATGTTCACGAACACCAGGCGCGCCAGGTCCAGCTCGGCCGCGCGCTGCCACAGGCGCGCCGTGGACACCTCCACCCCCATCACCGCGTTGACCACGAAGACCGCCGACTCGCACACCCGCAGCGCGCCGAGCGCGTCGGCCAGGAAGCTCGGCTCGCCCGGCGTGTCCAGGAGGTTGATCTTGCGGCCCTGCCACTCGAACGACGACAGCGCGGCCGAGATCGACATCTGCCGGGCCTGCTCGTCGTCGTCGGCGTCGGACACCGTGGTCCCGTCGGTCACCGACCCCAGGCGGTTGACCGCGCCGGCCTCGAACAGCAGCGCCTCGTGCAGCGAGGTCTTCCCAGTCCCGCGGTGTCCGACGAGCGCTACGTTGCGGATCTGGTCGGCCGGCTTATGGGGCATGGAACCTCCGGGGTCTAGTCGTCGGTCGTCAGCTCTTCCTCGCTCATGTGCGAGCGTAGCCGCAGCACGGCCTTGGTGTGAAGCTGGGAGATGCGCGACTCGGTGACGCCCAGGACCTCGCCGATCTCGCGCAGGGTCAGGTTCTCGTAGTAGTAGAGGGCGATGACGAGCTTCTCGCGCTCGGGCAGGCGGGCGATGGCGTCGGCCACGCGGTCCTTGAGGTCGGCCGCGTCGGCCTCGCGCTGCGGGTCGGCGGCGTTGGGGTCCTCGAGCGTGTCCAGCAGCGACACCTGGTCGCCGCTGGAGTCCGACACCGTCCACAGCTCGTCCAGGGCGGCGATCGTGGAGTTGGAGATCTGGATCAGGGCGTCCTGGAACTCCTCCATCCCCATCTCCAGCGCCTCGGCCATCTCCTCGTCGGTCGGCGGGCGCTGGAACTTGTGCTCGAGCTTGACGTTGGCCCGCTCGATCTGGCGCGCCTTGGCGCGCACCGAGCGCGGCACCCAGTCCAGGGCGCGCAGCTCGTCGATGATCGCGCCGCGGATGCGCGGGATCGCGTAGGTCTCGAACTTAATTTCCCTCTCGGGCTCGAAGCGCTCGATGGCCGAGATCAGCCCGATCAGACCGTAGGAGATGAGGTCGGCCTCCTCGACGTGGGCCGGCAGCCCGGAGATCATCCGGCCGGCCACGTACTTGACCAGCGGCGAGTAGGCGACGACCAGGCGCTCGCGCGCGCGCTCGTCACCCGACTGGCGGTACTTGCGCCAGAGGTCCTTGAGCTCGATCGCCTTGACGTTCGTTTCCAGGGGTTCTCCACTCCCTCAGGCGCGAGGATGGCTGCGGGCATAGGCCGACCTCAGGCGCTGAGACTCTACCCGAGTGTAGACCTGGGTCGTGGACAGCGAGGAGTGCCCGAGCATCTCCTGGATGGCCCGCAGATCCGCGCCGCCCTCGAGCAGGTGCGTGGCGAAGGAGTGGCGCAGCCAGTGCGGGGACACGCCGCCGGACAGCGCGGCGTGGCGCGCCCACACGCGCAGGCGCCGCCGCACGTCGGACGAGGACAGGCGCCGGCCCGACTTCGAGAGGAACAGCGCCGCCTCCCCGTCGCCCGCGGCCAGCGCCGGGCGCGCGCGCTCGAGGTAGCGCGCCACGGCGGCCAGGGCGTGCTCGCCCGCCGGCACGACGCGGGTCTTGGATCCCTTGCCCTCGACGCGCACGTGCTCGTCGTCGAAGTCGATCGACCCGACGTCCAGCGTGACCAGCTCCTCGGAGCGCAGCCCCGAGGCGTAGGCCAGCTCGAACAGCGCGCGGTCGCGCAGCTCCAGCGGCGTGGTGGCCGGGATGCGGTCCAGCAGCTTGGACACCTCGGACGGCTTGAGGACCTTGGGCAGGCGCTGGGGGCGCTTGGGCGCCGAGAGCAGGTCGGCCGGGTTCTGCTCGACCACGCCGTGGTCGCGCAGCGAGCGGAACAGGGCGCGCAGCGAGGCGAGCTTGCGCGCGACGGTGCTGGGAGCGGCGCCGCGCTGCGAGAGCGCCGCGGCGTAGCGGCGCAGCGCCTTGACCGACACCTCGGCCGGGTCCAGCTCGCGCCGGGAGGCCCACAGCGCGAACTGGCCGGTGTCGATCCCGTACGCGCGCCGCGTCTTCTCGGCCGCGCCGCGACGGCGCAGGTCGGCGTCGAAGGCCTGGAGGGCGTCGATCCACGCCGGGGTAGGCTGCTCCTCCGTGGGGATGTTCTTCATCGACACGGCCACCGGCAGGGTCTCCACTCACCGCCAGCTGATCGACGCGGGGCTGGCCGAGCCCGACGAGCCGCCGCCCCGGCCGTGGTTGCGCATCCAGGGGCCCGGCGACGCCTCGACCATGTGGTACGCGGTGCTGCGCAAGCGGGAGCGGGGCGTGTACATAGGCACGCTCACCATTCGCCACGGCGACCATCATGCCTCCCTGCTGGAGCGCGGCTGGGAGGAGGTCGCGATCGCGCAGATCGGCGCCGAGGGCGGCGCCTAGGCGATGTAGACCGGCGTGTTGACGTCCACTCGGTCGTAGAGCTCCACGACGTCCGGGATGTGCATCCGGATGCAGCCGTGCGAGGCGGCGGTGCCGATCGACCCGTCCTCGGACGTGCCGTGGATCCCGGCGCCGTCGTAGATGCCCATCCAGCGCGCCTTGAGCGGGTTGTTGGACGCCCCGCCCGGGATGACCTGGCCGGCCAGCGAGCCGGCCCAGGGCTTGTTCGGCACGCTCCACGCCGGGTCCACCGCCTTGTTCTGGATGTGGTAGAGCCCGGTCGGCGTGTCGAAGCCGACCTGGCCGACGGCGATGTTGTACGTCTTGACCAGCTTGAGGTTGCGGTAGTAGCGCAGCTTGAACGACCCGCGCTGGACGATCAGCAGCTTGTCGTACTCCTTGGCCAGGTCGTCGAGCTTGACCTTGGGCTCGCGCTTGGCCGCCTGCACGCGGATCGTCGCGGGCGCCAGCCCGCCGATGGCGGCGTCGAGCTGGTTCTGCAGCCTCCGCGAGTCGACGCGCACGCCGCGCCTGCCGGGGATCGGGTGGAAGTCGCCGTTGTCGTCGAAGCCCAGCTTGGCGTCCTGGGGCTTGCGGTTGAGTCTGCGCTCCACGCGGTCCACGAACCGGGTCAGCACGAGGCGCGAGTAGCGCACGCTGGCCGGGACCTCCTCGTTCAGGGTCTCCCCGCGCACCTCGCGGTAGGTGCGGGCGAAGATGTTGGCGTCGCGGCTGGCGGCGATCGCGTCGTCCACCATCTGCGTGACGTTGAAGTTGGCGCCCATGGCCCGGGGCGTGAGGCGGAACGTCGTCTTGCCGTCGCGCACGAGGATCGGCTCGTTCATCCGCGCCCGCAGCGACTCGGCCACCTTCTCCTCGGCCGCCGCGCGGTCGAGGCCGCCGACCTCGACGCCGCCCGCCCGGACGCCCTCGGCGATCTTGTCGCTGTGGGCCTGGTCGTACACGACCAGCCCGCCGGCGCCCACGAAGAGCACGGCGAGCACGGACACGGCGAGGATGACGGAGCGGTCGCGCACGGTATTCGGAGCCGGCCGGATTGTAGGACCAAAGGCGGCCGCCGGACCACCAAATGGCATCGACGGACGCTGTTATGTAGCCGGCGGCCGGGCTTGGTGCTCCACTGGCTTCGCCAGGAGGCGGTCGATCTCCTCCAGCACCTCGGGGCGCCGGGCCCCCTGGGCCTCGTGGGCGCGCAGCGACTGCAGGTCGGCCGCCGGCAGCGAGGGCAGCAGGGCCACGACCTCGCGGGCGTCCAGGCCGTCGTAGCCGCGGCCCGAGACCTGGCGCGTCGGCGCCCCG